>NZ_RCSQ01000056.1:0-118146 GCF_004103255.1 Pseudoalteromonas sp. PS5 | reverse complement strand
ATAGACCACTTAATTAAGAAAGTTGGTATAATTTTAACTGGTTGTTCTACACTTAGCTGGTATTAATGCAATCACGAGGCTACTTATGTCAACTAGCTATTCACCATGTGGTCATGAACTTACTGTACAGCTCTTGGCACAAAAAAGTGAGTCGCAACTGGCACAAGCGTTGGCGCGTATTGTCGCCGATGCCTGTGAAACAAATTATGCTTTTTACTTTAGTAGAAGTCTCAGTGCAAATGAAATACCTAAACCTCTGTTTGTAAGCCATCGCGATGTCTGCCTTAGCATCGACTCAACAACCTCAGTGCTGAACAAAACCAATCAAATAGAGGGAGATAAACACCTTATTCAACATGGCGGTGATAGTATCATACCGCTTTGGCATCGCACCGAATTAGTCGGTTTTTTGTATGTTAAAGGTCAACTTAACTTTACCTTGGCGACTCTATTAAAGCACCTACTCAACGTCTTTATTCATCAAATGGCAACGTTACATTTTGCTCGAATCGACCCACTTTCACAATTATTAAACCGCCAAACCTTTGATGAGAAAGTAATTGAGATAACCAATGGAGAAGGTTTTACGGTCTGCCGAGAAGCCAATGATGAGCGCAAGTGGTACTTAGCCATGATCGATATTGATCATTTCAAACAAGTTAATGACAACTTTGGCCATGTTATTGGCGACGAAGTTATTTTGTTAGTAGCACAAATTATTAAGGCGAATTTCAGAACCGAGGATTATACCTTTCGTTACGGCGGTGAGGAGTTTTCGATACTCTTTCAAAGCTTTGATGATGATGCTGCGCTTATAGCACTAGAAAGGCTCAGAGAGCATATTGCCACCAGCCGCTTCCCGCAGGTCGAACACGTCTCCGTGAGTATTGGCTTTACAGAAGTAGTTGACACACTGCAAGTGTCAGAGCAAGTACACAAAGCCGATCAAGCGCTTTATTACTCTAAAGACAATGGTCGTAATCGAGTGACTAACTACCTCTCATTAGGATTATCTGAGTCACACTACGAATGTGCAGAAATCGAGTTGTTTTAACTCGTATTATATATAGCGTTCAAAGAATATGCTAAACTCCCCTGCCTAATTTATACCAATTATCTTAATTAACCTGAGCTGCGGATAATTAATGCCTTTCTAGCAGCCAGTTTTAGCGCTAATTGGTATTATTGGTACTACTTTAAGCAACAGGTTTGGGAAAAGTTATGCAATTTGTGAGATGGTTTTTAGGACGTCTAATTTTACTTTTTGATTTTATTTTTACCCCACGCAGTAAAAAGCGTGCCGCAGAGCAGCAGCAAAAGCTAGATGCAATGACAGCAAATTTAAAGCTATATCAGTTTAAAGCTTGCCCATTTTGTGTCAAAGTCCGCCGTGCAGCCAAGCGTGAAGGGCTGAAGCTAGAAACTCGAGATGCTAAAAACGATGAACAGTACCGCCAAGAGTTACTTGAGCAAGGCGGAAAAATTAAAGTACCTTGTTTACGTATTGAAGAGCAAAACAAAGTCACATGGTTATACGAGTCTAATGACATTGTTGCCTACTTAGAAAAGCTGGAAAAAGCAGCTTAAATTGCGCACCTCGCTTTGCGCCAATCGGGCGCTATGCTAGCATAGCCCCATCAATCGACTAATCCATTTTAAGAGAATTTTGATGACTATCCGTACTCGTGTCGCACCCTCTCCTACGGGTGATCCGCATTTAGGAACGGCTTATATTGCCTTATTCAACTATTGTTTTGCCAAGCAACAAGGCGGCGAATTTGTACTACGTATTGAAGATACCGATCAGGTGCGCAGTACTGTTGAGTCTGAGCAAGCTATCATGGACAGCCTGCGCTGGTTAGGACTTGACTGGGATCATGGTCCGGATGTCGGTGGCGAGTTTGGCCCATATCGTCAATCAGAACGTTCTGAATTATATAAAAAGTTTGCCCATCAACTCGTTGATGAAGGCAAAGCATTCTATTGTTTTGCAACGGCTGAAGAATTAGATGAGATGCGTGAAGCGCAGATGGCAGAGGGGTTACGCCCTAAATATGACGGCCGTGGTTTACGCCTATCTGAAGAAGAAGTAAAGGCAAATCTAGAAGCGGGCAAACCGTACGTTATTCGTATGAAGATCCCAGAAGAAGGTACCTTCAAGTTTAACGATTACCTACGCGGCGAAATAGAGATCCCTTGGGAAAACGTAGACATGCAAGTATTGTTGAAAGCTGATGGCTTCCCAACTTACTTCCTTGCTAACGTAGTCGATGACCACCACATGGAAATAAGCCATATCTTCCGTGGAGAGGAATGGATTAACTCAGCACCTAAGCTATTAAAGCTATACGAAGATTTCGGCTGGCAAGCACCAGTACTTGGTCACCTACCGCTACTGCGTAACCCTGATAAGTCAAAATTATCAAAGCGTAAAAACCCAACTTCAATTAACTACTATAAAGAAATGGGTTTCTTGCCAGAAGCACTGCTTAACTATTTAGGCCGTATGGGTTGGTCAATGCCTGATGAGCGTGAAAAGTTTACCCTAGCTGAGATGATTGAGCACTTTGACATGAAGCGTGTGTCACTTGGTGGACCTATTTTTGATATTGATAAGCTAAACTGGTTAAATGGACTTTGGATCCGTGAAAATTTAACTGATGCCGAGCTGATCCAGCGTTTTGTTGATTGGAAGTTCAATGGCGATATGTTAGCCCGAGTACTACCTGAAGCCAAAGCGCGTATTAACACCTTATCTGACTTAGTTGGCCTAGCTGGTCACTTTGTTGGCGGTATACCTGAGTACGACCCAGCATTATTAACAACGGGTAAAGCGGACGAGGAAGTCGTTCGTCAGGCACTTCAATTCTTTATTTGGGAACTGGAAAAGCTGCGTACTTGGAATAAGTCTGAGATTTTCGCTATTGCAAAATCAGTGGCTACACATCATGAGCTTAAGATAAAAGAGTTCTTAGAGCCTATTTTTGTTGCTATTACAGGCAAAACATCATCAACCTCAGTAGTTGATGCAATGGAAGTGTTAGGCTCTGACCTTTCTCGTGCGCGCTTAAGAGTAGCGCTTGAGCATGTTGGTGTTTCTAAAAAGCAAGCTAAAAAGCTTGAAAAAGCATATCGAGAATATCCATCGATTGCGTAGTGCAATATTGCATAAAAAAAGCCGCTCATGTAGCGGCTTTTTCTTTGCTTCGACTTAAACAGCTGAGTTTACGCTCAGGAAAGGCAGTACTTTTACTATTGTTCGCTGTCTGGGTTTGCGCTTTCTTCAGTTAAATCAGCACTACTTTTCTCTAAATCGTAACTGTCAACACGCTGTAAGCCTCGCGGTAGCTTGTTGCCTCGTCGTCCGCGCTCACCATAGTAATGTTCTAAGTCGCTCGGTTTAAGGGTCAACTTTCGTTTACCTGCATGTAGGGTAACGGAAACCCCCTCTGGTACCACTGCAAGCACCTTGACGAACTCTTCTCGGCTTTGCACTTTGGCACTTGGAATAGAGATGATCTTATTTCCTTTACCTTTACCAAGCTTGGGTAAGTCACGCAGTGGGAATAGCAGCATACGACCTTCACTTGAGATAGCCATACACCTATCTGTGGCAACATCAAATACCTCTATAGGTGCAATCAAGTGTGCGCCTTTCGGTACGCTTACAAATGCTTTACCATTTTTATTTTTACTGACCATATCAGCAAAGTCGCTGATAAAGCCGTAGCCACCATCGGTAGCCATTAAATATGTAGACTTCTCCTCACCCATAACGACATGCTCAAAGTTGCACCCGGGCGCAGGATTAAAGCGGCCCGTCATCGGTTCACCTTGGCTTCTAGCCGATGGCAAGCTATGTGCATCCGTCGCAAAAGCGCGGCCAGAGGTATCTAAAAATACCGCAGGCTGGTTGCTTTTACCTTTAGCGGAGGCCTTATAACTATCTCCTGAGCGGTAGTTTAGGCCTTCAGCATCAATATCATGGCCTTTAGCAACCCGTGCCCAACCTTTTTCAGACAGTACCACAGTGACCGCTTCTGATGGGATTAAATCTTTTTCACTCAGCGCTTTGGCTTCGCCTCGTTCAACGACTGGAGAGCGTCTGTCATCACCATAGAGCTCAGCGGCTTCTTGGATCTCCTTTTTCATCAGGGTTGACATGCGGCGCTCAGAACCTAAGGTTTTTTCCAGCCCATCACGCTCTTTTTCTAGCTCATCTTGCTCGCCACGGATCTTCATTTCTTCCAGCTTTGCAAGGTGGCGGAGTTTTAGGTCTAATATCGCTTCCGCTTGTTTATCTGAGAGGCCAAAACGTGAAATCAACTCTTCTTTCGGCTTGTCTTCATTACGAATGATTTCGATGACCTCATCGATATTCAAAAACGCAATCATCAAGCCTTCAAGAATATGCAAACGAGCCAGTACTTTGTCTAGGCGATACTGTAAGCGTCTGCGCACCGTTTCACGGCGGAATATTAACCACTCAGATAAGATCTGACGTAAATCTTTGACCTGTGGACGACCATCCAAACCAATCATATTCAGATTTACACGGTAGTTCTTTTCAAGATCTGTGGTGGCAAATAAATGCGCCATTAATGGCTCAACCTTAACCCGATTAGAACGCGGCACGATAACAATACGCGTCGGATTTTCATGATCTGACTCGTCACGCAAGTCAGCTACCATCGGCAGCTTTTTGGCTGTCATCTGGGCAGCGATTTGCTCTAATACCTTGGCACCTGAGCACTGGTGTGGTAAAGCTGTGATCACCACTTCGCCTTGCTCTTCAGTGTACACAGCGCGCATTTTGATTGAGCCACGCCCCGTAGTGTATAGCTTCTTGATCTCTTCTTGCGGGGTAATAATTTCAGCGTCGGTTGGATAATCAGGCGCTTTCACTATTTCTAGAATTTCTTCTAGCTCAGTTTTTGGCTTATCCAATAATAAGCAACAGGCCTGTGCTACTTCACGCACATTGTGTGGTGGAATATCGGTTGCCATACCAACCGCAATACCTGTAACACCATTTAGTAAAATGTGAGGTAACCGAGCAGGTAATACTTTTGGCTCATCCAAGGTGCCATCAAAGTTAGCCGTCCAATCTACTGTCCCTTGTCCTAATTCTTTTAGTAACACTTCAGAGAACTTAGACAAGCGCGCTTCGGTATAACGCATTGCGGCAAAAGACTTAGGATCGTCCGCAGCCCCCCAGTTACCTTGACCATCCACGAGCGGATAGCGGTATGAGAAAGGCTGTGCCATAAGTACCATTGCCTCATAACAAGCACTATCACCGTGTGGGTGATACTTACCGAGTACGTCACCAACAGTACGAGCTGACTTTTTATATTTAGCTTGGGCAGATAAACCCAACTCACTCATCGCATACACAATACGACGCTGTACAGGTTTTAGGCCATCACCAATATGCGGTAACGCCCTATCCATGATCACATACATGGAGTAATTCAAATAGGCGTCTTCAGTAAAACGTCCCATTGCAAGTTGTTCAATGCCTTGTAATGACAAAGCTTGAGGATCTGTCATGTTACACCTTACTTGTTGTTGTAGCTGATGCGGTAAATTGCATTGGCGTAATCATCGGAAACGAGTAGGCTACCATCGCTAAGTTCAGCTACGGCAGCAGGTCGGCCATAGGTTGTTTCGTTTTCCATAAAACCACTAAGGAAAGGTTGATAACCGGTAATTTGGTCATTTTCTATTGTCGCAAGCATCACCCGATAACCTACTTTTTTGCTGCGATTCCATGAGCCGTGTTCAGCAACAAACAACTGGTTTTTCATTGCTTTTGGAAATTGCTCACCACGATAGAAATGAATGCCCAGCGGTGCAACATGCGCTTGCAACGCCAGTGCAGGCATCGTGTAGTCAGTCACGGACTTACCTTTGCCAAATTCAGGGTCAAGCACGCTACCGCCGTGTACATAAGGAAAGCCAAAGTGCTGACCAATTTCATCCGCGCGGTTGATTTCACAAGGTGGAATATCATCTCCCATCATGTCTCGGCCGTTGTCGCTGAACCACAACTTTCCTGTCACGGGGTGGTAGTCGAACCCCACCGTATTACGCACGCCTTTAGCAACCGTCGAAAACGCTTTCGTCTCTAGGTTTAATGAGAAGATACGACCAAATTTAGGGTCTTCAGCACAAATATTACAAGGTACACCAACAGGGATGATTAACTCCCCCTCTGGCGATACCGTGAGATACTTCCAGCCATGATGGCGCTTATCAGGTAAATCATCAAATACCACGTCCTTTACTGGGGCTTTGAGATTTTTTGCAATTTGCTTGAAACGTATAATACGCTCCACTTCGGCAACGTATAAATCACCGTCTTTTAATACGATACCAGAGGGCATATTAAGCCCCTCTGCCACTAGGATTTTTTTGTCAGCAATACCATCACGATTATTGTCGATAAGCGCATGAACTTTACCAGCTTTGCGCGACCCGACATAAACGGTGCCGTCTTTACCTACAGCCATTTGCCTTGCATTTTCAACATCTTTGGTAAAATAGCTGACTTTATAACCGTCTGGCACCACTAGGCGTGATAGAATGTCACTTGCAAGTGCTTGTGAACTGAGCAAAACTGCGGCAAATGCACTCGTTATTGTGGTCAGTTTATATTGTTTTTTCATCTTAAACCTCTGCCTTATCTCCGTGCTGCTCAAGCCATACCTTGCGGTCGCTAGAGCGTTTTTTTGCTAACAGCATGTCCATCATTTCGAGCGTCTGCTCTGGCTCATCTAATGTCAGCTGCACCAAACGTCTAGTATTCGGATCCATGGTAGTTTCGCGTAGTTGCATTGGGTTCATTTCACCTAACCCCTTGAAGCGCTGCACGTTAACTTTACCGCGTTTCTTTTCGGCCTCGATGCGGTCTAAAATGCCCTTTTTCTCGTCTTCATCTAGGGCGTAATAAACTTCTTTACCAACATCAATACGAAACAGCGGCGGCATGGCAACAAATACATGGCCCTTGCGAACAAGCTCGGGGAAATGTTTTACAAATAAGGCACACAATAAAGTGGCGATGTGAAGTCCATCAGAGTCAGCATCCGCAAGAATACATACTTTGCCGTAGCGAAGACCAGATAAATCCTCAGAATCTGGGTCGATGCCTAATGCCACAGAAATATCATGCACTTCTTGTGACGCTAAGATCTGACCCGACTCGACTTCCCAAGTATTCAAGATTTTACCGCGTAGTGGCATGATTGCTTGAAATTCACGGTCTCTCGCTTGTTTTGCCGAGCCACCTGCTGAGTCCCCTTCCACTAAGAAGATTTCAGAGCGCTCTGTTTCACTGCCTGAGCAGTCGGTTAATTTACCGGGTAAGGCTGGACCTGAAGTGACTTTTTTACGAACGACTTTCTTTGCTGCACGCAAACGCTTTTGAGCATTACTTATACACAGCTCAGCCAGTAGCTCCGCGGTTTCTGTATGCTCATTTAGCCAGAGGCTGAAAGCATCTTTGACGATACCTGACACAAAAGTGGCACAGGAGCGCGAAGACAGCTTTTCTTTCGTTTGACCGGCAAACTGCGGATCTTGCATTTTTACCGATAAAACATAACTACAGCGATCCCACACATCATCAGGTGTCAGTTTAACACCACGCGGGATCAAGTTTCTAAATTCGCAAAACTCACGCATGGCTTCAAGCAAGCCTTGGCGCAAGCCATTTACATGCGTTCCACCTTGCGCGGTAGGGATTAAGTTTACGTAGCTCTCAGCTATAGACTCGCCACCTTCCGGTAGCCAATGAAGCGCCCAATCGACGCCTTCAGTAGAACCGCTAAAGCTCCCAGTAAAAGGAGACTTTGGTAACACTTCGTACCCTTCGGCACTGTCTTTTAGATAATCTTCTAACCCAGCTTCGTAATGCCACTCTTGTGTCTCTTTCGTTTGTTTATTCACAAAACGAATGCGCAGCCCTGGGCATAATACGGCCTTGGCTTTGAGTAAATGGTTCAGTTTGGTAAGTGAAAAGTTGGCAGAATCAAAATAGCTGGGGTCAGGCCAAAAGTGCACTGAGGTTCCAGTATTGCGTTTACCGACGCTGCCTGTAACCCTCAAGTCTTCTACCTTATCGCCATTTTCAAATGCCATTTCATAGACTTGAGCATCGCGCTTAACGGTAATTTCAACCCGAGTCGATAACGCATTCACCACCGAGATACCAACGCCATGAAGACCGCCTGAAAATTGATAGTTTTTATTGGAAAACTTACCACCGGCATGTAACTTGGTTAATATCAACTCAACCCCAGGTACTCCCTCTTCAGGGTGAATATCAACGGGCATTCCTCGGCCATCATCAATGACCTCGAACGAGTTATCTTCATGTAGGATCACATCTATTTTAGTGGCATGCCCAGCTAAGGCTTCATCGACACTGTTATCAATAACCTCTTGACCTAAATGATTTGGTCTTGTGGTATCGGTATACATGCCGGGGCGACGTTTAACTGGCTCTAAGCCATTGAGTACCTCAATAGCTTCGGCATTATAGTTTTGCTGACTCATAGGCTAGTTCTGGTTATCTTTTTATCCGCTAGTATATGCACAACATGACGATTTACGCAGATATTTGTGCACAGATTTCAATTTGTGATAGTTAAAAATTTGGCGATGGTAGTAAAATAGCGTGAAAACTCGACAAAGCTATGATCCCCACCAAACTCTATAATTTGACGACAATGACTATAATAGCGTACCGCTTCTTCAAAAGGCAGCACCTCATCACCTGTTTGTTGCAATAATAGCAAGTTTTCTGGATTACTAAGCTTTGGTGTGTATATTGTTTTTAACGCTTCAACATGCTCGTACAGTAACTCATAATGACAATCCTGATATGGGTTGTATTGTGGCCCAAGGTAGTCGTTAAGTAATAAAAAAGGCCTAACAGCAGGGTTTATCACCACAGCTTTGCAGCCTTTTAGCTGTGAAAAGTAGGTGGCATAGTATCCACCCAGTGAACTACCTAATAACACAGTATCAGAATCAATGATGCTATCCAACTGTGCGAGTGCAACTCGAGGATCGAAATGCAGCCTAGGGGTTATATAACGCTCTGGCTTTCCACGCATATACACACCAAACTCCGTTGCCTTAAAGGATAGCTCTGAGCTGTTAAAGCCATGAATGTAGACTACCTGTCGAGCCATTTGACCTCTGTATTTATACCGTTGTTATTAAAGGTTATTAGACGATATGCAGGCCCTAAATCACACTGCTGCCACTCTTTAGTATGCTTTACAAACTGAATTGAAGTTGCAGGCGTGGCATAAATAGGTAATGTACGAAATGTTTGTTGATACTCATGGTGTACATGACCGTGAAACAGTCCTATGACCTGCTTGGTATCCACTAACGTGTTGAGCAGTTCAGGTCCATTTTCAAGCATGTGTTTATCTAAATATCCATCAATGGGCTTAGGGTGATGATGTGTAAACACAATCGTTTGTCGTGTTATATGACGTTTTAGCGCGTTGAGATGCGCCCTTTCACACCACCCTGCCGGTGTTTCGCCTTTTGAATTTACCAACAGTATTTCACCAAACGGGGCTGTGATCCTCTTGTGGGGAAAAATCTTCCCAGTACTAATTTGCTCAAGTAAGGCGATGTCATCATGATTCCCTGGCACCCACAATACTGGGCAATGCAGCTCACTGTTAGTGACCAAACGGGCGAAAGCTTGATACGACTCAGTCGTATGGTCTTGAGTTAAGTCGCCGCCAAATATGACTACATCGCAATGCTCTTGTGCCATCGCAGCCAATGTTTGTTGTAGATTGGCTGCAGTATTCACACCAAAATACTCACCCGAATCGTCAGCAAATAAATGACTATCGCTGAAGTGTCCAATCCTAATTTGCTGCTTGTTGATTGTTAATGCAGACTCAAACCATGCCATTATTCACATCCCAGTTTAGTTCTACTCGGCCTTTTTCTAAGCACACCATTAACCAATCAGCCAAAAAAGCATTAACTTGATACTTTTCGTCCTTCTGATGCATATCAGGGTTTGGGTAGCCATAAGAGGGTTTGATCCGGCGATGATAATTACGATGGATAACTTCAGCGACTTTCGCATCGTGATATAAACGCACAGACAAAGAGAAATGTGGTAAATGCTCACTCACCACCGTAACTTGTTCAATTAGAATGTCTGTGGTGTACTTACTTACCCCTTCTATTGTCAGGCTGTAGCGAGCAGAGGCCAGATCAATAATACGACACTCCCCGGGCGTTTCCTCAGGCAGCAATTTAAGCATCCGTAAATAATTACGCTCACACAGAGTAATGTAGCGAGGCAGAGATTGAATATACTGCTTTGAACTGAGCACCTGTGACAAAAATACAACTCCTATCCTGCTTGCATAATTCGCGCTTTATTTAGTGCCAACCATTGTAGACTAATAACAGTCGCAGCGTTATCGATTTCCTCATTATCCAATCGAGCTAAGGCGTCTTCAAAGGGGATAACATGTACTTTAATATCCTCATGTTCTGTATCGAGGCCAAAAATTCCACCTGCGTCAGTCAAGTCGGTAAGCGCCAGATATAAATACAATCGCTCCGTTGTGCCACCTGGGCTGGATAAGTAAGAACGCATATAAATCATTTCACTAAGGTCAAGACCTGCCTCTTCTTTTGCTTCTTTTCGCGCTACAGCTTCATAATCTTGACTTCCTTCTGCCATGCCCGCTATACATTCCAGTAACCACGGTGTGTTTTTAGATGCCAAGGCACCTATTCGAATTTGCTCAATAAGTAGCACTCTATCTGTTACTGGATCATAAGGTAATACAGCAACGGCATGTCCTCGCTCAAGTATCTCTCGGGTAACGGTTGGTGAGACTCCACCGGCAAATAAAGCATGACTAAATTGGTATTTGTGAATGGTAAAGAAGCCATCAAAGACTGTTTCCATTGACGAAACAGTGACATCGGCTTTATTAAACTGACTCAAAGATTTCATAAAATAATCCTGTTATTTTTCACGGCAACGGTTTAAAAGCTAACCAATCGCCCTTATATTAGCTTCATACTCTAAAAAGTAAACGAAGTCGTTTACCTTTAACTTTTTCCACTTTACAATACCCCGAAGGTATTAATATATTCTGTTACACTTGTTGGCGATGTTTTACGCATTAAGTCTTTAATTGGGCTGTAAAAACAGGGTAACATGCTGACAGTATAAAAATTGTCTAAGGACTGAGCGAAAAATGAAAAAAACTCTACTATCGTTGGTTGTTGGGTTGTCGTGCGCACTTTCAAGCAGCCTGTCCCACGCGGAAGACCTACTGCAAGTATACGACATTGCAACGGCTAATGATCCCACTGTATTAAAAGCAAAAGCACAAGCGGACTCACAGAAGTATGCCCAAGATCAAGCCTTAGGGGTGTTGTTACCTCAACTTGGTTTTAGAATGAGCTACTCAGACAGCAACTCTGAGGGTGCACCTAATAGTCAAAACGATGCCACAGATTATACGTTAGTAGAATCAGACAGTGATACATTTAGCCGTTCGATTACACTAAATCAAACCATTTTTGATATGGCTTCGTGGCAGAGCTTATCTATCGCTGAAAAACGTGCAATGCAAGCTACGACTCAGTATGAGCGTGAAAAGCAATCTCTGATTGTTCGTATCGCTGAAGGTTACTTTAATGTGCTTAGTGCGTTAGACAGCCTAGAGTTTGTACAAGCTGAAAAGCGTGCGATTGAACGCCAACTTGAGCAAACAAAACAGCGCTACGAAGTGGGCTTAACGGCAATTACTGACGTACATGAAGCACGTGCTCAGTTTGACCGTGCAGTTGCCGACGAGATAATCGCGAGTAATGCAGTGGAAACTGCTCGAGAGACACTGCGTACCATTACGGGTAAGTACCATGCTAAGTTGGATAAGCTTAATACCGAAACGTTTTCAACTGTAAAGCCAACGCAAGATACTTCTGATTTTATTGAAATTGCAAAAGGTAAAAACCTAGACTTACAAGTTGCTAAATCTGCGGTTGAGATTGCAAAAGATCAGATTGACCTTGCAAATGCAGGCCATTATCCAACGCTAAATTTGAGCGCAACATACAGCGACTCATTAGCTGATTCAACGGGTAGACAGCATGCTCCTCGTGGTGATGAAACCACTGTAGGGCTAACGCTTGATGTACCAATTTACTCTGGCGGTCGTACAGTAGCCGCGACAGATCAGGCTCGTGCTAATTTTGTAGCAAGTAGTGAAGATATGGAAGCTGCAATGCGCAATATGACACGCTCTGTCATCACTTCATATAACCAAGTGGCTTCTGATGTTGCAACTTATCGTGCACTAGAGCAAGCGGTAGTCTCTGCAGAAAGTGCATTACAAGCTACTGAAGCAGGATTTGATGTAGGTACTCGTACCATTGTTGATGTATTAGTAAGCACACAAAACCTGTATAACGCCAAACGCAATTTAGCGGATATTCGCTATCGCTATGTGTTGTCTTCGCTTCGTTTAAAACAAGCTTCAGGGACATTGTCTCGTGCTGATCTTGAAGCAATTAACCAAGGTTTGATCGAAGGCTAAGTACTTCAATTATTACCTCTGAAAAGGCCAGCTACGCTGGCTTTTTGTATTTTTACAGCAATATCGATAAACTAGCTGCTTCAATTAAGTCTTAGGTATATTACTTTGGTTACGCATTCACCTTTTAAATGGTCATTTCTAGCACCTAAATTTTGGCTAACTTGGCTGGGTGTCTTTGTTCTTTATCTCATTTCTTGGTTACCACAACGCTGGCAGTTTGTCATTGGCAAAGGGCTTGGCCGCCTGATCCACAAATATATGAAACGACGCCGCCACATTGCTGATGTGAACTTAAAGCTATGTTTTCCGCATCTTACTGAAGCTGAGCATCACGCCATGCTGCTACAAAATATGGAGAACACAGCCATAGCAACGCTTGAAACCGGCATGGCTTGGTGGTGGCCTACATGGCGTGTAAACCGAGTTGTTGGCTCAATCAAAGGAGTAGAGCACATTGAGGCTGTTCAGCAACAAGGTAAAGGCGTGCTCATGCTGGTGCCACATATGCTGCATTTAGAAATGGTTAGTCGAGTTCTAGGTACCAAAATACAAGGGGTTGGATTTTATCGTCCCCATAACAATCCGCTTATGGAGTTTTTCATGACTCGTGGTCGACTGCGCTCTAACGAATACCTAGTCACCAAACGAGACGTAAAAGGGCTCCTAAAAACTTTGGCAAGTAAGCGTGTGTGTTATTACCTACCGGATCAGGATTATGGCCGCAAGCGCTGTGAGTTTGCACCGTTCTTTGCAGTACCTGATGCAGCTACTACTACTGGTACTTTGTTATTTTCTGCTAGTAAAAATGCTGAGACTTTAAGCTTACACTGTACGAGGGACAACAAAGGGATGTATCATCTAGAAATACAACCTGTTTTGGAAGCGTTTCCAAGCGGTGATAACCTTGCTGATGTCACCCGTGTTAACGAGAGAATGGAACAAGCAATCAATTGCGCACCAGATCAATACATGTGGGTACATCGACGCTTTAAAACGCGTCCAGATGAGAAAGCACCTTCGCTATACTAGCAGCTCGGAGTAGTTTTTTATGGCAAAAAAAAGAAGAAAAAGCAATGTATCCGCAATTTGGTTTTGGACCAAGCACCTTTCTTTGGGTGTGCTACTGATATGGGCTGCCTACTATTTTCTTTTTGGCGCATCAAAGAATTTAAATTTTAAAGAAACCACAAATGTTGCCGCCCAAGGGTTATCACAATTTTACGAAAGCTTCAGAAATAGAATGAGTGATCGCGATACCGATCGCGAAAAGTACGTGATTACATTAGGCAAGCCAACCTACCCGTTAGATGATGCCCTCGCCCAAAGAGCATTGGCAGTAAAACCTTCAAACTCGAAGTGGACAGGCGAAAAACAACCAAGACGCTTCGACACCGGAGATACATTAAAAGATGTGCTGTCAAAACAAGCAAAGGAAGAAGGTGTAGAGCTGTTTTGGTACCTTGAACGAGATTATGTGGTGAAGTATAACTTCCGCCTTGATACTGACTTTGTCACCGCGTTATATCAGGTAGGCACGGCGATTAACGATGACTTCGAATTTCAAGTATATACTTTCTTCTGTCCACGGGAGCGTGCTGCGGTGATCACTCAAAACCCACCGCTGTACGTACGTGAAAATTGTCGCAAGTTGGCCGGTTAGCCTAATAAGCGCTGCCAAACTTGTGTAACCTGTTGAGCGTACTGTGTAAATTCGCTACGCTCAACCGCCCTACCGAGCTGATTCAAACTGTTAAAGTGGTACCTATCTCTAAATAGGCAATACGCTGAAACCAGTGTTTCCATCTCAAGTTTTTCTATCATAGCAACAGCTCCTGCTTGCTCTAAAATACGGATGTTATCCGTATACTTACACAGTTGAGGATAGGTATGACTATATTGGAGCACTATGTATTGACTCATAAACTCAATATCTGTCATGCCGCCAACGCCTTGCTTTAGGTCAAACCGTTGCTCGTTGTCTTGATTTAGGTGCTGGCGCATTTTTTCACGCATTTTACACACATCATCGACTAATTTAGTGCTATCGCGCTTTTGCGTCAGGATCCCATGGCGAATTTCAGTAAAACGTGTTTGCATTGTTTCTTCACCGAGTACCATACGTGCCCTCACTAAAGCCTGATGCTCCCAAGTCCAAGCTTGCTCAAGTTGATACTGATAAAAGCTCTCAAGGTTAATCGCCAGTAAACCTGAATTTCCTTCTGGGCGCAGACGGGTATCAAGTTCATATAACATACCCGATAGCGTCTTGGTATTGAACAAGTGCATAAGACGCTGTGCCAACTTCATGTAAAATTGTCTCGATGAAATCGACTTTTCACCTTGCGTGTAGCTTTCACCATCTCGATTGTGTACAAAGACTAAATCTAAATCTGAGTTATAACCTAATTCATAGCCACCGGCCTTACCGTAGGCTATGACAGCAAAGCCTTTTTCTGTAATCGTAGCACCCTGTGGCGCACCATAGCGAGCCACCATATGCCCCCAAGCAATGTCTACCGCTTTTGCAATAATCGCTTCGGTTAAGGCTGTAAGGTGGTCACTCACCTTCATTATGTCGAGCACTCCTGTGGCATCTGCTGCTGCGATCTTAAGCTGATGAGTTTGCTTAAACTGGCGCAGCGCTTCCATTTGTGTTTCTACATCTTGCTCGTCAATACGTAAAAAGAGTTGCTGGATCTCGCTGTGATAAGCACTTAATGGCAGTGGTTTATATAGACTTTGTGGGTCTATTAGCTCATCGAGTAAGATGGGGTATTTGGCAATATGCTCTGCAATCCAGGCACTGTGACAACAAAGTTTAATTAGCTGTGTTAACGCACCATGATTTTCATATAGCAGCTCTAGATAAGCGGTTCGAGAAACAATTTTATTAATAACACTGAATACACGTGCCAAAGCAGGTTCGATGTTCTGTTTACTCAATTCACGTAATAGCGCAGGGATCAACTTATCTAGAATATCTCTGCCTCGGGTACCGGCTTGTTTTTTACTTAGCCCGGATTTAAATGCTTCCAGATCAGCCTGCCACTGTGGAAAACAAGGTGTCGCATTACACTCACCAAGCTGCATAATTTCCGCACTTTGCCAAGCATAAACTGCGCTGTCATCATCTTCTACCGCCTCTTCAGGCGGCTCACCAATAACTTGATTGAACTCAGTTCGAACCTCTTCCATTATTCGCTGAAGTGTTTGTTCGACCTGAGTATAATCCTGACACTGCAATAAGTAGCTAAGGCGCAAACAAGCAAGTGCATCATCGGGTAAAGTTTGAGTCTGTTTGTCATCGAATGCTTGTAAGTATTGTTCAACTTTTCGAAGTGACAGGTAATGATTGTAGAGCGTGTTCTTAACCTCTTTAGGTACTATATCTAGCGCTTCTAGTTGTGCAAGCGCAGTTAACAACGACGGCGTTTGTAATGGTGTTTCACGTCCACCTCGAATAAGCTGCAATGCTTGTACGATAAACTCCACTTCGCGGATACCACCAGCACCAAGCTTAATGTTATTTGTTAAGCCTTTGCGTCTAACTTCTTGGGCTATCATCTGTTTCATTTTGCGCAAAGAGTCAATTACTGAAAAGTCAATATAACGGCGATAAACAAAAGGCCTTATCAAATCATAAAACTCTTGCCAATACGCTGATGGCTCACCAATGGGACGCGCTTTTAACATGGCGTAGCGCTCCCACTCACGACCTTGATCTTGATAGTAGTCTTCCATTGCCGCATAACTCATCACCAGCGGGCCGCTATCGCCAAAAGGTCTCAACCGCATGTCAACTCTGAACACTTGGCCATCCACAGTCACTTGGTTTAGTGCTGCAATTAACTTTTGAGCCACACGAGTGTAAAACACCTGTGCTTCGATGCTACGCCTCCCTCCTGTAGTCGAAATACTTCGAGGGTAAGCAAAAATAAGATCAATGTCAGACGAGAAATTCAGCTCTTTACCACCTAACTTGCCCATGCCCAATACTGTCATTGGAAGTGGATTATCAGCTTCATCCTTTGGAGAACCTGACTGTACTTCACAAGATGAGTACGCCCATTGGTAGGCATTGGCTATCAAGGTGTCTGACAGGGCTGAAATATAGCCAATACTGTCACCAATTGGGTTATCTGCTACCAAATCCAGCCACATCACCTTCAACCAATACTTCAACCGGTAATGACGTAATTGTGCAAAGGCTTGTTGCTCATCAGGCAGTGGGGCAGAAAAGTCAAACACCGCTGGGCAATCGCGTCTTTTCATCTGTGCATCATCAAGAAGCCATGCGCCCCATTCGGGAAATCGCGACAAGATACGAAATGCAAAGTCACTCAAAGCGAGCAAACGAGCCAGTTTGGGCTGCACCGTTTTATCGCCAAAAACAATTTTAAAACGTTCAAGCGCAAGCGCATTTAATGCCTGTTGTGAAAACAATTCCGACATAAAAACTCCACGGTTAGCTGGCTCTCTTTGTGAGCAGTGTTATAGTAACTCTATCTAAAACACAACCTTACACCGAGTATGAGTTATTTGTCTTTACACAATATCAATTTTTTGGCGATTTTAATTTGCTTTGTTATCGTCTGTGCACTCACTATTTTGTTACGTTTAATGATCCAACGCATTGCCAATAACCTACTTGAAGAAGAGCTAGCCCAACGTGACAACTTTGCTCTTGGGATCAGTTATGCAAGTCAAATAACCATGTTGTGTATTTGTGTCGCCTATTTATTCAATGACCTAGGTGTGGTGAGAGCGCAAACATATCCACTGCAAGTCGGACTCCACATCAGCTTAGTTGTCGCGTTTATATATTTTGGGCAATGGATCCATCGCAAGTGGATTTTATATCAATTCAATGAAGAAGAAGCGATTTTAAAACAGAATATCTGCGCCGCGATGGTTGACTCGGGTATGTTACTTGGCAATACGATTTTGGTGCTGGGCTTGTATCACTGGGTGCATCCGAAAGGCTGGAGTGATTTGCTTGTGGTAGCACTTGGCTTTTTACTGCTACAGCTTTTATTTACGTTAGACAGTAAAGTAAGAGAAAGTCGCTTTGCTAAACTCAATCAGGGCGCGTCCTTGCAGCAAAACTTTAATCTGCGAAACACCTCGATTGGGATCCGCTATGCAGGGAAAACCATTGGCCTAGCTTTGGCCATTTATGCTGGGCTTCATAGTGCACCCTACCATGGTGCTAAAGTCGTCGAAAACTTATTCTCTGTCGTTATTCATTGCGGTGTGATGTGGATATTTCTGTATCTGGGCAGTCATGTCCTTTTGCATCTATCCTTGCCAAAGGTCAACATTGGCCTTGAAGTCGATCACCAAGACAATGTCGGGATCGCCTGTTTAGAGTTTGCGGTTTTTTGTTCTATGGGCTATTTACTTATTAACTTGTTTTCGGTGTAACATGGCCTTGTATGAATGCACAAAGTGACGGATTTTTGCTAGTTGATAGCAACTGGGACTTTAGCCTAGAACTCGTCGCGCATATACAAAGTTTACATGAGGGTCTTGCCAGCAACATTATCATTGCTGGCGATAACACCAAACAGATGCTCAAAATGATGTTTAATGAACAGATTAAAGACTACTGCTATTGTGACTTTGATAATGAAATCAGCGTCTCTGAACTCGCGACGTATCTGCATCGCCACCATAATATTAGTGCAGTGTTGCTATACTCGCTTGACTACCACCTTGCAAGCGAAGAACAACGATTTATTTTTGACTCCCTTCACCCGCACCGATTTTTAATTGAGCAGTCACCACAAGGCTTTACCTTAAATATGCTTCGGGCTTCTACCACATTAAATCACTTATCATGCCACCCCAACATTGTAAGCTTACCAGCTCCGGATTTAATTCTTGCTAAGCTCACAGGCTTGTTATGCTCAAAGGAAAAAGTACTGGACAACCCTGTTGTAGATCAATGATAGCTATTACGTGCAAATATTCTAAGTGCCAGACTCAAATTGAGATATAAACAAGCGCTGATATAGACTAACGAAGCACAAGCGCTTACCATTGCCAAAAACAGCCACTCAATTTTCAATTATGCGTATTCCACATATTTATCAAGATTCACCGCTCGAAATTGGTATTCCTGTAACCTTAGATGATGATGCTGCTGGCCATATCGGCCGCGTTTTAAGAATGACGACCAAGGACAAAGTAAGCTTATTCAATGGTCAAGGTGGAGAGTATCTGTGTCATTTGAGCGAAGTGAGTAAAAAGAAAGTTATTGCTGTCCCTGAAACATTTCAAGACAATAATGTAGAGTCTCCGCTTGCCATACACCTTGGTCAAGGCATTTCCCGAGGTGATAAAATGGACTTTACTATTCAAAAGTCAGTTGAGCTTGGTGTCAGTGAAATAACCCCCTTATTCACAACCCGCTGCGGTGTAAAATTAAGTGCAGAACGCCTAGCTAAAAAGCATCAGCAATGGCAAAAAATCGCCATCGCAGCAGCAGAGCAGTCGGGACGCAACACCATCACAGTGATCCACCCTCCAATAGAGCTGTCACAGTGGTTAAAACAACATAGTGATGAGCTAAAAGTTACCCTGCACCCACGTGCTGAGCACTCTATTAAAACGCTACCTTACACTCAATCTGGGATACGTTTTTTAGTCGGCCCAGAAGGTGGCTTTACTGATGAAGAACTGGTAGCCACCGCAGAGCAAGGCTTTGTTGATGTACGTTTGGGCCCTCGCGTGCTAAGAACAGAAACCGCGGCCTTAACAGTACTAAGCGCACTGCAACTACAATTTGGTGATTTGGCTCTTTAAATACACAGAGTAACCCCCATATCATGGTTACATTCAGCAAGTTCAATGGAAGTATTTATGACAATTAAGTTAGGGATCATTTCTGATCCAATCAGTGGCTTTAACATTAAAAAAGACACGGGATTCGCAATGATGCTGGCGGCACAGCAACGCGGTTATGAATTGTATTATATGGAAATGAATGATCTGTTTTTATACCAAGGAGTTGCCAAAGCAACTGCCGCCAAAGCGCAGGTCTTTGATAATACTTCTCACTGGTATGAGCTTGCTGAAAAACAAGAAATCGATTTGGGCGATCTTGATGTAATATTAATGCGTAAGGATCCTCCTTTCGATACAGAATATATTTATGCCACCTATATTTTAGAACGTGCAGAACTTGCCGGTGCGCTCGTTGTAAACAAACCCCAGAGCCTCCGTGATGCCAATGAAAAGCTATTTACAGCATGGTTTAGCGAGCACACACCAGACACCCTTGTCACCCGTGACCAATCTCAAATTCGTGCATTTTTAGCCAAGCATGGTGACATTATCTTAAAACCTTTGGATGGCATGGGTGGCGCTTCGATTTTCAGGGTTCGACAAGACGACGCTAACATTGGGGTGATCTGCGAAACACTCACCGAGCACGGCTCACGATACGCAATGGCACAAAATTATATTCCAGCAATCAAAGACGGCGATAAAAGAGTTTTGGTGGTTGATGGTGAAGTGATGCCATATTGCCTTGCGCGTATCCCTCAAGGGGGCGAGACCAGAGGTAATTTAGCCGCGGGCGGTCGCGGTGAAGCTAGACCAATTAGCGAGTCAGATCGTAAAATTGCCGAAGCCGTTGCCCCGACGCTAAAAGAGAAAGGTTTAATTTTCGTTGGGCTTGATATCATCGGCGACAAGCTCACCGAAATTAATGTGACTGCCCCAACCTGTGTTAAAGAAATTGAAGCCGCGTACGATATTTCAATTATGGATAAGTTTTATGATGCGATCGAGCGAAAACTCGACCATACTGAAAGTTAATCATTGAGGGGTCTGATTATGAAATCACTCGCTAATCACTTTTTAATAGCAATGCCTAGCATGGATGACCCTTTTTTCAATCACACAGTCACTTATCTGTGTGAGCACAACGAAGACGGCGCTATGGGGCTGGTTGTTAACCACCCTATTGACGTCACGGTTGGAGAATTACTCGACCAAATCGATATTGATAACGACAAGTCGAGTCAAACATCAAAAGTAAAGATTTATGCTGGGGGGCCTGTCCATACCGACAGAGGTTTCGTGCTACACACGCCGAAGTTGGGCTATGCCTCTAGCCAAGAACTTAGCTCTGATATTATGATCACCACCTCAAAAGACGTACTGGCCTCGCTCACCTCCCCACAATCGCCAGAGGGCTTTATCATCACACTTGGTTATGCTGGGTGGGTTCAAGGCCAGTTGGAAAAAGAATTGAAAGAAAACTCTTGGTTAGTGGTTGAGGCTAACCCTGAGATCATTTTTAATACACCGCCTGAAAAGCGTTGGGAAAAAGCCGTACAAATGCTCGGCATTGACGTCGCGCAGTTAAGCTCACAAGCCGGCCACGCATAACCGCTTTACGCAAAAACTAACATACGAAGTATTCATGGAAAATAAAAAAGATAAGGTCGAAAAAGGCAAGCGCAGTGTGATTGGCTTTGACTTTGGCACTAAAAGTATCGGTCTTGCTATCGGTCAAGAACTTACTGCCACAGCCTCGAGTTTAGGCGCAGTTAAAGCGAATGATGGTATTCCAAATTGGGATGATATCGCCGCGTATATAAATGAGTGGCAACCTGATTTGCTTGTTGTTGGTTTGCCACTCAACATGGATGGCACCACACAGGATTTAACCTTTCGTGCGAAAAAGTTTGCTAATCGACTCCATAATCACTTCCGCCTACCGGTTGAAACGCAAGATGAGCGCCTGACCACAGCGGACGCAAGGGCTAGACTATTTGAACAAGGTGGTTACAAAAACCTCGCAAAAGGCAAGGTCGATGGTATGTCTGCGTGTATTATTCTCGAAAGTTACTTTGAAGCAATGTGGGAATAACCCCCATACTCTGTAATCTTAAGATTAGATTTCACTTCAAGGTGATAGTAATTACCCTAAGCTCAAGAAGGCGTCTGTGCGCCAATAACTAGCCTGTTGCAAACAAATTTCACGCAGTAGTGACACAGAACAACAGGCTCATAAATACATAAAAGTGTTTTCAGGTTCGGTTAAAAAGCATTCACACCCCGCCTATTGGCTTGTCTACCAAAACGCATCACAATTTGACGACAAATGACAGTTTCTCACAACTCATATCGGTATAGTTTAACTCCCTAAATTTGTTAAGGAAAAACTAGCAATGGTGAAGTTTAAATGGTGTGAAATATTGCTGACACTTTGTCTGCTTTGCATGCTATCGGCATGTAATGGCAAATCAAATAAAAGCGCTTACCCATATTCAATACACGTCTTTCACTCCCAGGACAATCAGTTAACAGGGCGACTTTATCTACCAGATGGTCATACAGACTCTGATCCAATCGTTATTCTCGTACATGGTGACGGTGCGATGGATAGCACCGCAAACGGATTTTATTTACCTATAATTCAATCATTGCTCAGCGAAAACATCGCAGCTTTTTCGTGGGATAAACCTGGCATAGGACAGTCTCAAGGGCACTGGCTGACACAATCAATGACGCAAAGAGCAGCTGAAGTAAAAGACGTAATTAGCTACCTCAACCGTAATGGCTATGAATATAACCCAATCCATCTATTGGGTTTTAGTCAAGCCAGTTGGGTTTTTGCTCACTTATATGACGAACCGAATATTGACTCGATGATCTTGGTCGGTGGTGCCGCAAACTGGTTGGCACAAAGCCAGTACAGCATGTGGATACGCTTACTTGAAGAAGAAAAAATCGATGCTAATGATATGCAAGCCATCGCTAAGATCAAAGAATTGAGCCAACAAGAGTATCACCTTATCAAAACAGGCTACGACCACTACCTTTCATCGCCATTACACCAACACCCTTTTATGTCTGATCCCATCGCCGATGAAGCACGATTTAACTTTATTCGTAATAATATTGATGCCGATGTCCATGAGGGATTTAGTCAGCTCACAGTGCCTATGCTTGCTATTTTCGGCGATAGCGATACCCATGTCGATATTGAACACAGTCAATTAGCATTCGCCACTGCCTATGCAAGTTCAATGTCATCCAAAGCAAACTTAGTACAAGTAACTATTCCTAATGCAAGTCACAGTTTACTCAAGCCAGAGCTTCCGTTTGATGCGTTATTTTCAATTGAAAAGCAGCATTTTGCTCCAGGTGCCATTGAGACGATGGTGAACTGGCTAACAGGACAACATCCAGGTGCCGCACAATAAATAAAATGCTAAACATACCCGTTATTGTGGATTAACAACTTGGTAGTCATCTAGGTTGGGAATAAAACCTGCCTGCTTGTATGCCTTTGTAATTCGGCCTTGTTGGCGTAACATCGTTAGGCCTTTTTGTAACGCTGCAAATGCTCGCTCGCCTTCAGGGTGAAGCCTAGACACCGCATAATGTCGGCTATCATTTAGTAATACAATCAAGTGTTTGTTTGCCACTAATTCCACCTCTGATAACGTAAAGCGATTATCCAGATTTGGCAGCAGTGGCATTAACATGAAATCAACCCAGCCCTTGCTCACCATACGCGCTTGAGAGATCCATTCAGGTTCAGCAAATACCTTTTTTAGTGAAAGCGAATGCAAGGTTTGCCAATCAGTGTGCCACTTTGGACTGGAAACTGCGGTTAACTTACTCAATCCCGTTGCATCTTTAAGTTGCTCTACAGCGCGGTTACTTGGCGCATGGAAGATCCCTGCATAATATTGTCCTTTTTTGATAACTGGCGCACTGATAAAGAGCAGGTGCGCTTTGGCAGTTAAATCTGCTTGCCAATAACTATCAAAATGAAGGAGCTGCTCTCCTTTCTCAAGTAGGTTTGATTCTCTAAAGCTCACAAAACCAGGAGTAAATTGCAACTGGAGATTGAACCCACCTATCTTTAATGCCTGAAGTGCGATAACCATATCTATCACATCACGGCGTAAATACCCTTCATTGAAATCAGTGATTGTCGTAACGTCGCGATCGCCAACAAAGTCTTCGTAGGCTGTGAGTACATCATCACGAATGAATACGTTAATCGCTTCACCGGCATATAACGTGCTGGTGAAGCACATTAAGCTACTAAAAATAGCGCTACGGTATTTAGCTTTTAGGGTCCAAGCCATCAACCGTCACTCCCTGTAAGAAGCCTGCACCTTTTTGATCGTTGTTTTGAAGCTTAATCATCAAACGCAAATCATTTGGTGAGTCAGCATGGTGCAGCGCGTCTGCATAGTTGATACGCTGTTGCTTGTACAGTTCAAACAGCGCTTGGTCGAAGGTTTGCATTCCCATTTCTTTTGACTTTGCCATGGCTTCTTTAATAGAACCAATATCGCCCTTTTTAATTAGCTCAGAAATAAGGGGAGAGTTCAGCAACACCTCAATTGCAGCTTCTCTTCCTTCCCCTTTTGACGAGGGGACTAGCTGCTGCGCTACAATAGCGCGCAAGTTGAGTGCCAAGTCATATTTGAGCTTGTCGTGCTTTTCCTTAGGCACTAGGTGCATTATGCGATCAATCGCTTGGTTAGCATTGTTAGCATGTAGCGTCGCAACGCACAGATGACCCGTTTCCGCAAAGCTAAGCGCATATTCCATGGTTTCTTGAGAACGGATCTCACCAATTAAAATGACATCAGGAGCTTGGCGCAGTGAACTTTTTAGTGCTGATTCAAAGCTATCCGTGTCAATTCCGACCTCTCGCTGAGTGATAATACTTTTTTGGTGTTGATGCACAAACTCTATGGGATCTTCAATCGTTAAGATATGCCCTCGTTGGTTACGATTGCGATAGCCCAACAATGCTGCCAGCGAGGTAGATTTACCGGTTCCAGTGCCTCCAACAAATAGCACCAAGCCACGCTTTGACATAATGACATCAGTTAACACCGAAGGTAAGCCCAGCTCATTGACATCAGGGATAGCAGTAACAATACGCCTCAACACCATTCCCGCACAATCTCGTTGCCAAAATGCAGAAACACGAAAGCGACCAATCTCATTAGCGATTGCGAAGTTACATTCTTTGGCGTTGAAAAACTCTTGCTTTTGTTTCTCGCTCATTACCGAGGTAACAAGGTTTAGTGATTGCTCAGCATCGAGCTTTTCTTCACTTAGCGCCCTCAGCTCGCCATCAATCTTAGCACTCACAGCAAGGCCTGCTGAGACAAAGAGATCAGACGCTTGCTGATCTGCCATAGTTTGTAAAAATGGTTCTATATTCATTACCACACCACTGTTTAATAGCCGCCGCTAAACTGGTTTTTATCATGAGCCTTAGCACGAGCATCTTGCTGAGTGATCAAGCCTCTATTTAACAAATTCGTTAAACATTGATCCATGGTTTGCATGCCGTGCATTGCCCCTGTTTGAATTGCCGAATACATTTGCGCAATTTTATCTTCTCGAATAAGGTTACGAATAGCGGGGATCCCAAGCATAATTTCATGTGCAGCTATTCGCCCTCCTCCTACTTTTTTCACTAGTGTTTGTGAAATAACTGCTTGCAGCGACTCTGAAAGCATAGAGCGCACCATGTCTTTTTCCTCTCCAGGAAAAACGTCAACAATACGGTCAATCGTCTTTGGAGCAGAGGTTGTGTGCAAAGTACCAAACACTAAATGGCCGGTTTCTGCTGCGGTTAAAGCTAGACGGATAGTTTCTAAATCACGCAATTCACCAACTAAAATAACATCTGGGTCTTCACGCAGTGCGCTTCTCAGCGCCGCATTAAAGCTATGTGTATCACGATGTACTTCGCGCTGATTAATCAAGCTTTGTTTATTGTGATGAACAAACTCTATCGGATCTTCAATAGTAAGAATGTGATGATGTTTGTTGTTGTTGATGTAATCAACCATTGCAGCTAAGGTGGTGGATTTACCCGAGCCTGTAGGGCCTGTCACCAGTACTAGCCCACGCGGTGTATCCGATATTTTGGTGAAAATATCTGGCGCACCCAGCTCATCTAAACTTAAGACCTGATTTGGAATGGTACGAAATACCGCAGCAGGACCACGATTTGAATTAAAGGCGTTAACACGAAAGCGCGCTAAATTCGGCACTTCAAATGAGAAGTCAACTTCGAGGTTTTGCTCATAGTCACGACGTTGATTATCATTCATAATATCGTAGATGAGGCTGCTAACGTCTTTTGCTTCAAGCGGCGGGATATTAACCCGACGCACGTCCCCATCAACGCGGATCATAGGGGAAACACTAGACGAAAGGTGTAAGTCAGATGCTTTGTGTTGCACACTAAAAGCCAATAATTCTGTAATATCCATTTATAACTCCAAAATGAGCACAAGTACTATATGGTTACAATAGCAGAACGCTTAGATAACGCCTATGGCAGGATTGAAAAAGCCAAGCAAAACTGTCAATTCAGCGAAACAGTAAAGTTACTCGCAGTATCTAAAACTAAACCAATTGCTGACATCGAAGCGGCGATTGCCGCAGGCCAGACTCAGTTCGGAGAATCTTATGTACAAGAAGCCGTTGACAAAGTCGTACACTTTAAAGACAACAAAGCGCTTGAGTGGCACTTTATTGGCCCTATTCAGTCAAACAAGTCGAGATTGATTGCTGAGAATTTCCACTGGGTGCAAAGCGTGGATAGAGAAAAAATTGCACGGCGTTTAAATGAACAAAGACCAAATAACCTCAAGCCGCTTAACGTACTGCTGCAGGTAAACATCAGCGGTGATGATAAAAAGTCAGGCTGCCATCCGGACGACGTTGAATCACTCGCCCTTTTTATTCATCAATGTCGTCAATTAGACCTGCGCGGCTTAATGACAATTACCGAACAAACCAATGATAAACAAAAGCAATTGCAATATTTCCAGCAAATGCGCGCTTGCTTTGATAGACTAAAGCACCAATATCCACAGCTAGATACCTTATCGATGGGAATGAGTGGTGATTTAGAAACTGCCATTACAGCAGGTTCCACTATGGTTCGCATTGGTACTGATATTTTTGGCAAACGACAGTGAGGTGAATAATATAATGTCAAACAAGACAATTGCATTTATAGGAACAGGCAACATGAGCTATGCCATTATCGGTGGCATGATCAAAAGTGGCTTTGACGCCCAGTCAATTATCGCCACCAACCGTAATGCAGAGAAACTTGCCAACGTCGCAGCACAATTATCGGTAAGAACAACGCAGAACAACTTAGAGGCTGTCGCTGCTGCTGACGTCATAGTGTTGTCCGTCAAGCCACAAATGATGGCCGACCTATGTCAGACCTTTCAAGATGCAGATATTGATATTAGTAGTAAGCTATTTATTTCTGTAGCCGCAGGTATCACAGTTGCGCGCTTAAGAGAGATGCTAGGACAGCCAGTAAAAATGGTACGTTGTATGCCAAATACTCCTTCATTGTTAGGTCGAGGTGTATCTGGCTTGTATGGCGTTGACATCAGCGATGAAGAGAAAAGTTATGTCGAACAAGTATTTTCATCTACAGGCATTGCGCTTTGGCTTGATGAAGAGTCAAAGATCAATGATGTGATTGCCGTAACTGGATCGTCGCCAGCTTACTTTTTCTTATTTATGGAAGCCATAGAAGAAAAAGCAATTGCACTTGGCTTTAGTCGTGAAGAAGCGAGAAAATTAGTTCAACAAACCGCGCTTGGCGCTGCTGAAATGGCACTTTCTCAGCCTGATATTAGTATTGCCCAATTACGTGCTAACGTCACTTCAAAAGGTGGTACAACACATGCGGCTGTTGAGCATTTAAAAGCGCAACAATTACCAAAAACCGTAGCAAACGCGATGGATGCTTGTATCGCGCGCGCTGAAGCAATGGAACAAGAAATTTAAAAGGTGACCAATGAATGCCATGCAATTTTTAGTTGGGATCGTATTTGATCTGTTTTTAATGGTCGTATTACTACGATTTTGGCTGCAACTTGTAAGAGCGGATTTTTATAACCCGCTTAGCCAAGCCGTGGTTAAGGCAACCTCTTTTGCAGTCAACCCACTGCGTAAAATTATCCCCGGCGTTGGTGGATTAGATCTCGCTTCCTTAGTACTGGCATTCATTGTTGGCTTTGCCAAAATGGCGGCTCTGATGACATTGTTTGGTGGTTACTTCGATGCGCTCGGTGCATTGGTTGGGGGTGCCATTACCGTCTTAAAAGAAGCGTTTAGCCTAGTTTTTTGGATTCTAATAATTCGCGCAATCTTAAGCTGGGTAGCGCAAGGTTACAACCCGGTCGCTGCAGTATTTGAACAATTAACAGAGCCAATGCTAAGACCTATCCGTAAAGTTATTCCACCTTTAGGTGGGTTAGACTTATCTATTTTGGTGCTTATCATTGGGATGCAGTTTTTACAAATTCTGATGATGGACTTGTTAAGATAGGAGCGAGAAATGAGAAAACTGATTGCTGCTTTTATTATACTACTTTCCCCTTTTGTTTATGCCAGTGAACAGCAAGGTGGCCAATTTAAAGACTTAGGACCTTGGGAAGTGCACTACATCGCTTTTCCATCCACATTTGTGCAGCCCAACATTGCTAAAGCATATAATTTAACTCGAAGTGGCAACAAAGCGATTGTAAATATTTCTGTTTTGGCAGATAAACCCGGTAAGCCTGCAATTAAAGCAAAGGTTACGGGTAGTGCTAAAAACTTACTGGGCAAAGTTGTTCCGTTAAATTTTAAAGAGGTCGTTGAAGGTGAAGCGGTCTATTATCTTGCTCAATTAGACTATGACGATGAAGATATTTTTCGTTTTAATGTCGAAATAACCAAAGATAAGCAAACACGCAAGCTTACGTTCTCACAAAAGTTTTATGAAGAGTAGAAAATATGGCAAATAAAGTGGTTCTTGCCACAGGTAACCAAGGTAAAGTCAATGAGCTTAGCGCGATGCTAAGTCAATACAATATTGAAGTGTTACCTCAAAGTAACTTTGACGTCCCTGAAGTAGCAGAAACTGGCACTACCTTTGTAGAAAATGCCATCATCAAAGCGCGTCACGCAGCTAAAATTTCAGGTTTACCAGCAATTGCGGATGACTCAGGACTTGAAGTAGATGCCCTCAACGGTGCTCCTGGTGTTTACTCGGCGCGTTTCGCAGGCATTGATGCCAGTGATCAACATAATATCGACCATTTACTGGCCGAGCTTGGTGAGCAAACGCAGCGCAGTGCGCGCTTTTGGTGTGTGCTGGTCTACATGCGACATGCTAATGATCCAACACCTATTATCTGCCAAGCGAGCTGGGAAGGTGAAATCACTCAAACCCAACAAGGCAGAGAAGGATTTGGTTACGACCCTATCTTTAAAGTAGGTGGTTTAGACTGCACATCTGCTGAATTAACTAAGGAAGAGAAAAACGCAATTAGCCATAGAGGACTGGCACTTAAACAACTCGTCAGTCACTTTCAAGGCCTCGCGTGAAACTACCTCCATTAAGTCTTTATGTGCACGTACCTTGGTGCGTGCAAAAATGTCCATACTGTGATTTCAACAGTCATGGAAAAAAAGGAGATATTCCAGAAGCGGAATATATTCAACACCTACTTCATGATATTAAAGCAGACCTACATTATGTGCAGGGTCGAAAGCTCAGTAGTATTTTTATTGGCGGTGGTACGCCAAGCCTACTCTCTGGTGAGGCTTATCGCTATTTACTGAGTGAAATAAAAACCCTAATTGGGTTTGAAGACGATATTGAAGTAACACTAGAAGCCAACCCAGGTACAGTCGAAACTGACAAGTTTAAACACTATGTTGCTGCTGGCATTAATCGTATTTCCATTGGTGTACAAAGCTTACAGCAAGATAAATTAACTCAACTTGGTCGTATTCATGGCGAACAAGAAGCGCTCAATGCAGCACAAGAAGCCCATCAAGCGGGCCTAAACAGCTTTAATCTTGATTTAATGCACGGCCTTCCCAATCAATCAGTTGATGATGCAATGGAGGACTTGAAAAAAGCCATAGCAATGTCTCCTCCACATCTTTCTTGGTACCAATTAACAATAGAACCAAATACGCAATTTGCTTCTAAACCTCCTGTCTTACCTGAAGACGACACACTGTGGGAGATCCAAGAGCGCGGCCAGGCTTTGCTTGCAGAGCACGGTTATCAACAATATGAAATTTCGGGGTATGCCAAAACTGAAATGCAATGTCGACACAACCTGAATTATTGGCAGTTTGGCGATTATCTTGGGATCGGTTGTGGTGCGCATGGCAAAATTACATTACCAGAGCAACAGCAAATCCTCAGAACAGTAAAAGTAAAGCACCCTCGTGGCTACATGGATCTGAGCAAGCCTTATTTATACGAGCAGTGGCATGTTGCAAACGATGACAAACCATTTGAGTTTTTTATGAACGTATTTCGCTTGAAAGCACCAGCATCGAAGCAGCAGTTTGTCGAGTACACGGGTCTTCAACTCAGTGCAATTTCCCAGCAAATTAATACTGCTGTAAATAAGGGGCTTCTTGAAGAAACAGCGGATTCATGGCTAGTTACAAATAAAGGCCACCGCTATCTTAACGATCTGCTAGAGTTATTTGTTTAATCAGAACTCAAAATTATGCAGGAGTATTCTTGGCTCCTGTATGAAAACCGCCTTTAGGCAAAATATAATAAAAGGGTATAAAATGCGTAAACTAACCATTTTAGCAGCAGCGGTAAGCGTCGCGCTTCTTGCTGGCTGTCAACAAACCACACATTCTCAAGCGCCAGCGCAACACGCTGAGCAACAAATCGTGCAAAGTGAAGTTGAAAAAGCCAATGCGCTTTTTGAAGCATCTTTTATGCGTGGCGTTATGCGCAGTCCAATTTACCAAACTTATATGGGTATCAAACAGGACTATGACAAGTGGGATGACAGCAGTGAAGCTCGCCAGCTTGAAAACCTCGAATTAACAAAGCAAGACCTAGCCGCTCTGAAAGCCATTGATCGCAGCAAGTTAGACGCAAATACGCAAGTTAGCTATGACTTATTCAAGCAAAGCCTAGAAAATACCATTGCAGACTTCAAATGGCGTCATCACTCTTACCCAGTAAATCAAATGTTTGGTACACACTCGATGGTGCCAGCATTTTTGATCAACCAGCACCAAATCGCTGATGTTAAAGATGCAAAAGCGTACATATCACGCTTGAACGGCGTGCCAGCCGTGTTTGATCAGCTAATTGTTGATTTAAAAGCGCGCGCAGACAAAGGTATTATTGCACCAAAGTTTGTATTTCCTCACGTTATTGAATCAAGTGAAAACATCATCAAAGGCGCACCATTTGGCTCAGGTGATGATTCAACCTTATTGGCAGATTTTAAGCGTAAAATTGCTAAGCTTGAAATTACGGAAACAGAAAAGTCAGCATTGATTAGCGAAGCCACCGCAGCGTTAACTAGCTCAGTAAAACCTGCCTATAACAAGCTAATCGGTTATCTACATAAACTGGAGAAAAAAGCAGATAATCGCGATGGTGCATGGAAATTCCCTGACGGTGAAAAGTTTTATAACAATGCACTGGCGCGAACGACTACAACAGCATTAAGCGCAGAAGAAATTCATAATATCGGTTTAGCGGAAGTGGCTCGAATTCATGACGAAATGCGCGCTATTAAAGATAAAGTTGGTTTTAAAGGTGATTTACAAGCCTTTATGGAATTCATGAAAACCGACAAACAATTTTATCTTCCAAATACAGAAGCTGGCAAAGCGCAATATTTAGCAGAAGCAAAAGCGATGATCGATAATATGAAATCACGCTTAGATGAGCTGTTTATCGTGAAACCAAAAGCTGACATGATAGTGAAGCGTGTAGAAGCATTCCGCGAAAAGTCAGCGGGTAAAGCGTTCTATCAGCAACCAGCACCTGACGGCTCTCGCCCAGGTATCTACTACGCTAACTTATACGATATGGAGGCCATGCCAACTTATCAAATGGAAGCCCTCGCTTACCACGAAGGTATTCCTGGTCACCATATGCAGATAGCTATCGCGCAAGAGCTGGAAGATATGCCTAAGTTCCGTAAGTTTGGTGGCTATACTGCATATATTGAAGGCTGGGGTCTATACTCTGAACTTGTACCTAAAGAAATGGGATTATATGAAGACCCATATTCTGATTTTGGTCGTTTAGCGATGGAATTATGGCGTGCTTGTCGCTTAGTAGTAGATACCGGTATTCATGCTATGAAATGGACACGTCAAGAAGGCATCGATTACTATGTAAACAACACACCAAATGCGAAATCAGATGCTGTGAAGATGGTTGAGCGTCATATTGTCATGCCATCACAAGCGACCGCATACAAAGTTGGTATGTTGAAGATTTTGGAACTTCGTGAAGCGGCGAGAAAAGAACTAGGTGACAAGTTTGATATTCGAGAATTCCACGATGTTGTACTTAAAAATGGCCCAGTGCCACTTAACGTACTTGAATCATTTGTTGATGACTGGGTAGCGAGCAAACAAGACTAACACTCGCAAACCACCTTCAACACAAGGCCAGCAAGATAAAGCTGGCCTTTTTGGTTGTGCTTGTTTTTCATGCCAATCAATACATATATCAATTAGCCTTTATACTTGCTCAATTTGAAGGAGTAAATCTGATACTAGCTGAATTAAAAGTTTCTTATTTAGAACAAAAAACAATCTAAACCAATTAATGATTAACGCCTTTTTCCAACCAGTTTCAACATTAGCTAGGTTGATTTCACCTCACAATATAAAGCTGCATTAAGCTAATTGGTATCATTCAAGAAAAATTCGGTTCCACTTAGAATAATGTGTAAGCATGCGCCACCATGTGCGGGGCTCTGCATTTTGATTTCCCCTTTGAGCTTTTGAGTTACTAAATTATACACAATGCTTAGGCCCAGTCCCGTGCCACCACAAAAGCGCTTAGAAGTTACAAACGGCTCAAAAATTACTGGTAAAAGCGCTTTATCTATCCCCGCTCCATCATCTTTAAAATAAAAATGAAGATAATCGTTTATCACCACGGTTGACACCACAATGTTGAGTTTTTGACCGGCTACCTTGGCATGCTTAATACAATTATTGATGCAATATCCAACAACTTGACTGAATACAGAGGGGTAGCTATTCAAGACTAAATTTTCCGGAATTTCTATTTCGACAGAGTAATCATCTCGCTCCATCTCTGACTGATAACAGTCAAATACGCTTTGTACTAAGTGATTCAGGTTGAAGCGACTTTGCTCCTCATATTCACGGTTCACAGCCACTAACTTAAAGTCATCCACAAGCGAAGCGGTACGATGCAAGTTATTTTCTAAAAGATACAGAGCAGCTTCAGCTTCAGTAATTAGGGTTGTCAGTGTCTGACGTTGCAGTTTGCCAAGCTCAAGCTGTGACTTAAGCGTCGCAACTTGTTCTTTTAAATGTGATTGACTGGTTATGGCCACGCCCAGCGGCGTATTTAATTCATGGGCAAAACCACTGACCATATTACCTAAACTCGCCATTTTCGCTTCTTCTATAAGTCGCTGCTGCGCTGCGCTGAGGCGTGCTAATAAGGTTTCTATAAACGACAATAAATCGTCTAGGTGATGTGCGATTTGCGCAATCTCATCGTTTCCCTCTATTCCAACCCGAAGACTAAAATCTTCAAGTTTGGCTACTTTTACGAGCACTTTATTAATAGCCAAAATATGGCGCGTCACCTTACTGTTTTGGTAATTGAGTAGAATCAGCACCGCAATATTCATTAATATAATGAGCGTGAGACCATACACGATAATATTCTCTTTTCGCTCCTGTGCCAGCGTTTGTGTTCTTACTGCAACCAGTTCAAACTGACTTCTTAGCTTTTGTTTTTCAGTTAGTAATTCAGCTCTCACCCCTTGTGCGCTGTGAAGTCCTAATTTCTGTAATGCAGAAACGTAGTGGTTAAACCCCGTAACATAGCGTTGTAGCAAGTTTTTAACTTCAACATCTGATTGGTTTTGCTCAAGTAAATGCTGTGTTTCTTGAACCAACTGCTCGTGCATTTGTAAGTAGCTCAGATCCGCTCTTAACAAAAAGTCTTTTTCGCGACGCCGCAACTCTAGTACGGCAATTTCTAATTTTGCTGTCGTTTGCCCAGACACTCTAGCCTGCAATGCGTGGGCACTACGCCTAAATTCACCATAAATGCCAGAGTTCTCATCATAGCCAAGTTGCTCGTAGAGCTGGGTCAATTCTTCTTTTTTGGTAAAATATGACTTAGAGACTGTATCTAGCTGTAATAGTAACGGCAATAACTGCTGCTCGTGTGACAGTGAATTAAGCAGGTTGCTAAAACTATCTTGGTAGCTGTATTTAAGTTGGGGTAGCGCCGAGGCTGGTTCTTTCTTTCCACGCTGATGTAGTAACTCCGCATTATCCATTGCCCGTTGTAACGCCTTTTGCACATCACCAAGCTCTGTGGTTAGCCGCGCACTGAGATGCACTTCGTAATACAAAAACCAACTCGTGCAAATAATCACAAGAGCCGATGCCAACGCTGCGACTTTAAAAAATAATACAGACTGTTTTAGCTGCACAACACAACTCCTATCCGCGTTTTCTATAAGCTTAGTACAGTTCAAACGTGCTTTAATGACCCCTATCGCACTTTTGTACAAATAGGGATTAATATTGGCCGAGTTGAAAAAATGGGTAGTAATACCAATTCGGTCTAAATAGCTACGCTAATCAATTTCTAAAGCATTGTGATTTTGTTGTCGAAACACACTTTTATCGTAATACATATTATGGTCGGCTCGCGCCATTAACTCTGAAACACTCGTATTACCAGCTTGAGGGAAAGCATGTCCGATGCTCACTGAAATTGCTATCAAGTGCCTATCGACTTGAAAAGGATGCTGCTGGATTTGCTGCTTTATTTGTTGAACTATAGAATTTACTTGCTCTTCTTCTGAGACACGGTGAACAATAATGATAAACTCATCTCCTCCAAACCGAGCAATAAAGTCATACACCCTGACTGAGTTCCTCAATATCGACGACACATGCAGCAACAATTTATCACCAACCTCATGACCGAATTTATCATTTACTAGCTTAAAATCATTTAAATCCAAATTGAGTAGTGCAAATGATGGTGGCTCAGTTCTTCCAAGTAATGAGCTCAGTTGACGGATAGCATGACGGCGATTAGGTAATTTTGTGAGCTCGTCTTGCAACGAAGCCGTACGTGCAAGATAGTAAGCGCGATAAAGGATCAATAAAGATAAAAAAAGTACGAGTGCTATCACATGAACAAAAAGTCGTACTTGATTTTCAGATTTTGAATAAGTGCTCGGGTCAATTTGGTAATCAGCAACAAGTTGCCACTGACCTGATGGCAAACTGATTGGAATCGTAACGTCTGGTGCGCCGAACAGCGCACTATCTCCAAAAAACACAGCTCCGTTTTGCCCTTGACCATCCCGCCCACGCAAAGCCACTTTCGCGTCATCAAGTGCCAATATCCCGCTAGAATCAAGTAACTTCTGATAGTCTAGTACAACGCTGATAGCCCCCCAATACTCTGTGTTTAGCGGGTAATCAGAAAAGACCGGAAACCGAGCGATAAGCGCCTCTCCCCCTTGTACTAATTGTAACGGTCCGGCAATAAATACGCGCTTTGAAGTTCGAGCTAACTCAACGGTACGAAACTGCTCGGGGCGAGTTCGAAAATCAAATCCAATTGCAGCGCGATTTCCCTCAGCAGGATACACATGACTGATAACGTTATTTGGCGCTAGACCGACATGACGAATTAACCTCGATTCATCTACCACTTTTGCAGCTACAAGAGACCAATGTTCAATAGCAAAGTCCGAATCAATCGTCACAAATGTAGCTAAGCTCTCAGCCAAGTATGTATCCATAAAGATTGCATTTTCTATTTTGGCTCGAACTAGGGCAATATTTGAGCGCACGACTTCTTTTCTCTCGCTTATTTCCTGCACGACAATCGAGTGGGCGATATGCTTTGCGGCATAAAATGTAAGGCCCCAAAATACTGAGCTAAATAAAAGTAATAGCGCTATGGTTGGTTTTTCTATCGTTATTCTTATCACCGTACTTTACTCATGACCGCTTAATGAGGTTAATGTCGCCAGCTCAAAACTAAACTGTTGTCCTATGCTCTTCACTTAACATGCTACACGCCCACCGCATATGCGAGATCATAGCTATGTAAAAAGCGTATTTTTTTGATGCCACTTGCAATCACGCCAGACACATTTTGAACTGCAATTTACTAATATGACCGAGTATCCTGAGATATTATTACCAAAAGTATGTGCTTAAATCACTGTAAATTAAAACTTAGTATCACAACAACTGGCTTTATTGAAGCATAGGCAAAGATAAGAAAATAGCGAGTTTTACGCCAAAAAGGGACAAATCAATGACTCTGTTTTGGCGCAGCAAAACTATTCTTAATTATCGGCTAAGTAATGACATAGGTTTTGCTATCAAACTATAAAGCCCCCAATGCAATACCCTGCTCTTTGCCGCAGGGTGAGCCAACAGAGCAAGTGCGGCTCGATAGCTGCGATGTTTAATGTTACGCTTGGCCAAATCACACAAATGTGCGCCTATATACTTTTTCGCCATGCTGGCAGTACGATCGGCTACTTTGCCTAGTGTAATCTCTGTCATCAAACGCTCAGCAAAGGGGCAAATGGTGCTTGGGGGAGCTTTATCACAGGCACTGTCAGCAATACCTATATAATAAAAACTCTCGATTGCAGGTGTGTACGCGATGGTTGAATTCAATGCAACTTGCACATACAAACTTTGGTCTTCTCCCATCCACTCCCCTTCAGGAAAACCACCGACTTTCAGAAAAGTCTGTTTATCTAACACAATGCTTGAAGCGGTAAATGGCAAATCACCATTGGCAGCAATTTCAAAATAGTTATCCATTTGATAACCATCAGGGTTCCAGTGCGTTAACGCAATTTTTGCATCAAGATAGTCACACTCTCCTCTCACTTTTTGGTAGCGGCTAGCATAAAGCCCTGCGTTAGGAAAGCGCTGGACAAGTTGAGCTATTTTCGCAAGAAAGAAGGGGGACCAGGTATCATCTGCGTCCAAAAATGCAATATAACGACTTGATGCCTGTCTTACCCCGTTGTTTCTCGCACTTGAAACGCCTTGGTTTGGTTGCTGGATCAGCTTTAGGTTATCCAAGTTCAATGCTCGTACTTTGTCTACACTATCATCTGTTGAGCCATCATCGACTACGATAATTTCAGCTGCGGGATGCTTTTGCGCCATAACACTTGTTAACGCACGCTCAATACAGCCGCTTTTATTGTATAGGGGAATAATGACGGAGAATTGTATTTTGCTCATGGCTCTCGCTCCAATTAGAAATTGATAAAGAAATTGCTTGATGTAGAGGAAACTTCGGCTGTATGAAGCCATATCTCAACCCGTGGGTAATTCGATTATGTATTTCAGCAACACTAAACTCATTGGCATCAAAACGATTGTCAGTACTCGTTGCTGTTTGCATACACCACTGTGCACATTTATTGTGATATTCAAGGCTAAGATAAGGTGTTTGCATCATGTAAGCATAAACCAGCGCATGTAAGCGCATCCCTATCAGGGCTTTGAACATGGAGATACATTTAAGTGTCGCTAATGGGTTGGCAACATAACTTATGCGCTGGACTTCCACCCAACTGGGCAGCGCAGCTATAATTTTGTCGTGAACTAATCTATCGCTTATCAGCGGCTGATCATTCAGCTCAATCAAATAGATTTTCTCTCGTGTGGCTTCCCAAGTTGCCGTGATCAGCTTGGCAGCTTTGTTGACACGGTTTACTTCTGCTTGCTCATTAACATCACCAAATGGTGTGATCACTTTTGGACAAAAATTAAAAGCGATGCCTTGGCGCTCAACCGGGTTTAGCCTATCAGCGAAGTAATGTAGTAAAGACGGAGCTAGATCAAATGTATGCCTAATATTGGCATGCGGCGCTAGTAAAGTCGCAATCTCATAGCTTTGCTTGTCTCTGACAGTGACAAGTCCACACTCATTCAAAAACTTCTTACATTGTCTCTCAGCATTGATATCACTAAAACCTTCAATCCCTACACCTAACGCCATTGAATTTTTAGCGCCGGCAAGTGCTATCATATGACGCTTCTGCGCGATATCGCGACAGCTGTGTAACACCGACCCGCCACCAAATATCACCGCTTTTGAGTGTAGCGATCTGTGATAATGTTTAAGCCGTTGATGACCGCGAAATACCACGTCAGTTTGGCCTATACATCCCGACTCTCGTACTATGGGATTATTGATTAGGGCATTCACCGCAATCGAAGCGCTACCAAGAAATGTCTTAGCACCTAGCATTGTTGCTTGCATGAGGGCATCGTCACCGCTGTTTCTCATGCCGTAGTACCCGACTAGATACGCGTCCAAGTTTTTCATCATGCTAATTCCACCGATTCAAGAAGATAACTTGATATTGCAGTTAGCATGCCAAAATTTAAGATGTTGATTTTAAAGGTTTATATTGCATTTCATTTGGCGTTATTCGCAGATTGCATTGCATTATTATTAAAGTGAAAACAGGGTCACCGAGATAACTGGTGACCCTGTTTGTGTTGAGCTCTACTTGGCGAGCAATATGTACCCTCAGCTAAAGCACATGAGATTCTTTATTGTAGGTATTAAAACTAATGTTATTACACACTACCTCATGTTACGTTACTAGCAATCACGTTGACGTGCTAGTACGCACCCCGCGCTCCTAATACACATGGTATTGTTCTGCATATAATTTTAATATCCTGAACCGTACTCTGATTATCTATATACTGCGTATCCAACATCACTTGCTGCTCGAAGGTGGTGTCAGCGCGCCCAGTTACCTGCCAAAGACCTGTAAGTCCTTGTTCACAGTTTAAACGCGCAAGTTCATTAACTTGATAGGCACTCACTTCATTTTCTAGTGCTGGTCGTGGACCGATCAGCAGCATATCACCACATACAACATTGAATAATTGTGGTAACTCGTCAATCGAGTACTTACGAATAAAGCGTCCTACTCTTGTGATCCTAGGATCATTATGAAATTTTGCACATACGCCATCACGGTTACTTTGGCTTGGATCTGGCGCTTTGAATTTTGGGTCATCTGCCATATACATAGAACGGAACTTATACATAGTGAAGCGACGACCGAGTTTGCCCACTCTCACTTGCTTGTACACACATGGTCCTTGGCTTTCTAGTTTAATCAGCAACATCACGAGTATAAGTAATGGTGAGATAAATAGCATACCGAGTCCAGCTATTGCTCTTTGTAGCATAACAGGGATACCGTGGTGACGACCGTCGCGCACAGAGGTTGAGTCGGGCGCGGTTGCAGTTTGAGTAAATGCCATATTGGTTGATAATTTTTTGATAGTAGTCATGATTAAAGCCCTCTCAATGCCTGATTCAGAATATAAACACGGAATAAAAATATCGGATTTCCAATAACGTAGCGGTGAAACTTAGCTTTAGGCTGTTGTATTAATCGCCAAACCCACTCAAGTCCTAGCTCACGCAGCCAAAGTGGTGCTCTTGGAACATCACCGGAAAAGAAGTCAAATAATCCACCAACCGCTAGCGCACAGCTGGCTTCAAGCTTATGTTTGTTGCTATCTACCCATATCTCTTGACGAGGTGAGCCTAATGCCACCAGTACGATATCTGCTTTACTTTGGTTGATTTGCGCAATCACAGCTTCATCATCGTCAAAATAGCCATGGTGTGACCCTGCGATCCGCAAATTTGGATATGTTTGACGTAGGGACTGCGCCGCTTTTTCAGCAACACCGGGTTTTGCACCAAGTAAAAATACTGATTTTCCAGACACTTCCATACGTTCGCAAAGTTGCGGGAGCATATCTGTACCATTGCAATTATCAGCTAGTTGTACTCCAACTTTTCTTACAGCTAACCGCATACCCGAGCCGTCGATAAAGTTACAGTTGCTGCTTTTTAACGCTGAGCGTAACGCAGAGTTCTCAGCCGCAAGATTGATAGAATTCGCATTGATAAAAAACGCGGTACGACAAGTTTGCAATGCCGTGCTGTCAAGTACCCAAGAAACCGCCTCTTCCATCTGACAATTACTGAATGGCAGACCAAAAACGGGGCGCGACGTGTGGTCAAGTGTCTTGCCTGAATAAAGCAGTCGGCAGATGAGAATCTTAAACACCATGACAAGGTCGGCCAAGACGCTCTGTTGTACCTGCTTATTAAGCAGTGCCTGTGGGTCTTCGGCCTTTAATCCGGTAAGGCTATGAAGCTGTAGATAATCAAATAATCCTGATTTGCTACACGGCGAGCGGAAGTTATCTACTTTTGGGATAGAAACATTGTCTCTCACCAGCGGGTTTCCCACGAACTCAATGTCTCCTTTGATGACATTAAATAATGCAGCGCTATCAGCAAATATGCCTTTACTCCACTGGTACAACTCTACTCTACATCCACTTATGTCCATCCAAGATCTTTTCTTTATCGGTGCACAAAAGAATAAAACCGCTATGACCACATTAACGGCATATAGAGGCATAAGGAGTACCAGTAGCAAAGAAGCTATCATCACCGCGAATATGCGTGTGCTTTTTGAACTAGAGACTTGAGTTTCAAAATCTAAGACTTTCATAATCCACCTCAGTGTGGTTTGCTTTGTCTTAGTTCTGCGATTACCGTGCCAAACCTATAACCCATTGTTTATAAATAAAAATAGATGAATATCAGAGTAAATTTGTTGCAAAATGCAAAAGCAATTCCGAATTAAAAAATGAAATTAAAAAACAAATACCAGATAACAAAAGAGGCCTATAGGGCCTCAGGAAAAGTGTTTGTACTCGGAAATGACACGATGGAATAATATAGGAATGCGTTCTTTTACCGTTTTTAATTTAAGCGGCATTTCTGACTTATTATTTAAATTGCAGTGGAGCAATAGCTTTGAAAGCTTAAATATTAATTTGTGAAATAATCGGTCGACTACTGAATTTTTCATCGGTCCGTAATTATAATGTCTAATATAGTCTGAACACTGTGGGCTTTTAGTGTTATTCCATTTTTCGTTTAATAGCTCAAGTCCATCACAATTTTTCGCAAAGTGAATGACATGACCATTTTCTCCCCACCCTACTGACTCAATATCGACAACAGGCTCAGTGATAGCGTTGATAATACTATCGAGCCACAACAACGCTTCGGGGCAGGCCTTCATTAACATCACCCCTGAGTTTAGCCTGCCGCTATAACCATTTGCCATAAACAAAAACTTATCAGGCTTAATAACACTCGATAGGTTGGGGCAAGAGTCTTGAATGTAAGCGTCGGCATCGACAAACAATACATAATCATAGCCAGCCGACAGCGCTGAGCGTAATAGATACAGCTTTAACCAGCAGCACTCCGCACCAAGATTTGTCACCCAAGGCTTTGCCACCACAGTGTAGTCGTACCCCATGCGCTCAGCGTAACGCCGCTGGCTTGCAAGATGGCGGCGGTATCGAATTTGATAACCATTCAAGGCTATGCTGAATATTAGTATGTTGTCGTTTGTCATAGATCACCTCCAAGGTGATATAAAGGTATGCAAATACCACTCCAGCTGCCAATAACAAACCTTTCGAACAAAACAAAACACAGTAACAAACTGATTTAAAATACTTTTATTATTTCTGACTTCAAACAAACTCAATAACTAGAGTCGCAATATAGAAAGCTAATTGACACTCTTCATGACTTTCTAATCTTTTTCACCATTGTGCAAACCACACTGCGCTGCAAAATGCGAAAAATTCAAATTACAAGTACACCAAAAGGCGTAAAGCATTAATAAGTATAAGCTTTTTATTTTGGCATGATAACTGCGTTGTGAGTCGTATCTCCATTCATGCCCACGGAGGCAATTATGAAAAATAGGTCTTTATTACCGCAGTCGTTGTTTGTTGCAAGCACACTATGTGTGAGCACAGCATCTCTTTCAGTAGAGCAGCAAGGTGGTAACTACGTATGGCAATTCAACTCTGGCCAATCTTGGCCACTAGGCTATAACCAAAACACCGGAAAGCCTGATCAACTTACCTACAACCGCGGGGAATACACGCCAGAATTTTTTCAGCGGATCGCCAATGCACTCCCTGAAAGTCGAGTAAACGAGGCTTTTATCACTGGCGACCAAGGTTCAACAATCCACCTATCTGAGGATGCAGAAGTATTTATCACATTCATTCACGAAGGCGCTGGTTACAAAAACTCATTCGGCTACTTTACGTTTGACCCAGAGAATCCACCACAGTCACCGGAAGAAGTGCAAGAAACCATCGTCTTTCCCAACCTCAGCTATCCACATTTAACCAATGGACACCGGGTAAGTATTGGTGAGTTTCCTGCCGGTACTAGTATTGGCTTTTTTATCGCTGCTAATGGCTTTTGGTATTACACTGGAGTTAAACCATTCAGGGTTCCCTACTACTACTCCTTATCTAACTTAAATCCAGAAGCTGATGAGTCTCTCAAGCAGCACTGTGTCTTACTCTATGACGAGGAGCAGGATGAAGTCGTAATAGGCTTTGAAGACTTACCAAGAACATGGGGTGACAACGACTTTAACGACGCTCTGTTCAGTGTGAAAAGCTCTCCCGCTAGTGCTATTGCTGCCACAAATCTAAACCCCATGCCGGAGTCGAACGACAGCGATGCAGATGGCGTGCCTGATGACCAAGATGAATTTCCAAACGATTATGATCGTGTATCCAGCCAGTATTTCCCATCAGAATCGGGTATAGCAACCTTCGCTTTTGAAGATAATTGGCCGAATCGTGGCGACCATGACCTCAATGATTTAGTGGTCAAACAGCAAATTCGGATCACCTATGACGCAGATAACCAAGTAAGTGGCTTTATTTTAAATGGTTTTATAACAGCCAGAGGTGCGGCTAACAATAACGGGTTCGGGTTGAGGTTGATGGACTCTGAACCAGGTTTAATTGGAGAAGCAAGTATCCAAATAGATGGGCAAACTTATGAAAAACGCGCAGAAGAATATCAATCAAATGCAGTTATTACACTTTGGCGCAATACTCATGTGTTTACGACAACTGGACAATCAGGCAGTTGCTCCCACTTTAACACGGTCATGAGCTGTGACAACTTCAGCCCAGTACCATTTACACTAGATGTAAAGTTCGACTACAGCATTTCCGCTTTGGCTTTGGCAGACTTCGACTTTTTCTTATATCGCAGTTGGGATCGCTCGTGGGAAGTACATATGGCTGATTATCCACCAACTGACTTATTTGACGATAGTCGACTTGGTAGAAAAGATGATACCTCAGATGCTGCCAGTGGTCGCTACTTTAGAACAGCTGAAAACCTATCTTGGGGATTAATGATCAGTGAAGACTGGAATTACCCAAGAGAATATATTGATGTTGTTTGGGCTTATCCAGACTATGAGCAGTGGGTCGAGAGCAATGGTGAACAGGCACAAGATTGGTATCTCACCAACGAAAGAACAACACATACGTATAGTGAACAGTAATCGGAGGCTGTGATGAAAATACATAACCAACAGACAAAATTATTTATGCTCGTAAGCTTGGCACTACTTGGATGCAGTGACGGCGATACAAACAACGAAACTGAGATGAAAACAGCATCTCAACCTGTTTCTCAAATTAAAACCAACCAGTATGAGCCGGATCCTATGCTGCTAAGTTCGACTGCTGCCACATCCAAGCAACTTCATGTCAAACCTAAGTTTGCCTTCAAAACTAGTAGCGCTGTGACGTTGGACTTAAGTGGCAATGACGTTTTTGGTGCTTCTTTAGCGACTAAAACAGTGAAAGTGTATGCGTTAAAAAACCGCGTAAGTCAGTACGATGAGCAAGCATTAGTAGAAAAGGCGCTACTTGCAACCACCCGATTTAACTCGGCAGGACAGCTCGGCCTTAACCTTGACATTCCTTCTCACTATAAGACCCTGTTGATCAGTGTTGATGGTATGTTGGAGAACAATCACTTGCTAGTGCCAGTAGAAAAGCAATCAACGATTAGCCATCAGTTTTACTGATAAACGACGGAGGTTAAGAATGAGGTAACGCATTGTGTTAAAGCTCTCATCAACTTATTGCTCAGTAGTGGCGCTTTGGGGATAACTTGATGAAGTTATACATCACTAGTTGACCGAAGAGCATAGTGTTAACGTGATTTGGCACAGAAGACGGTCACCAGAACCGCGTTAATTCTGCAAAACTCTGGCCAATAAGCCCTCGCCCCGATGACAGCTGCGCTTCTGGATTAGAAGTGCAGCTTTTTCGGTTTAGATAAACAATAATCAAATATGTTTAATTAAACAGCACTTCTTTTTGATTAGATAGCCGTTGAACTGCTATAAATAAGTTACAGGAAAGCCAAAGTAGTGAGAGATTAATGGAGCCAATACACAATATTACGCTACTATTTGTAGATGATGAGCCGCTTATACTTCGCTCCCTGATCAGGGCGTTAAGAGACGAGCCATACGAAGTTCTTACTGCAAACAGTGGTGAGGAAGGGCTTGCACTACTTGAGGAACGTCCAATTGATGTCGTTATCTCCGATAAAATGATGCCCAATATGTCGGGGATAGAGTTCCTTGGCAAAGTAGCTGAGCGATACCCCGATACCTTACGAATTATGCTTACTGCATTTACGGATTTAGACGGGCTGATCCATGCCATTAACCAAGGAAAAGTCTGGGGCTACCTGCAAAAGCCATTCGAAGTTGATAGCATTAAATTAACGATAGAACAGGCGTTACAGACTAAGATGCTGATTGCCGAGCGCAATATGCTGCGCTCTAGCCTCGCACGCTACAAAAGCGAATACCGCGCAGGGTTTCATCGCTTTATTGGTGATTCTATCGCCATGCAAACCGTATATAGAGCAATAGAAAAAGCAGGACCAAGTAGAGCAAATGTATTCATCACGGGACCAAGCGGTACGGGTAAAGAACTTGCAGCAGAGGCCATTCACCACTCAAGTGAACGCAGTAATGAGCCTTTTATATGCTTGAACTGCGCCGCGATCCCTAAAGATCTTATGGAATCTGAAATATTTGGCCATATCAAAGGCGCCTTCTCTGGTGCAATTGCCAATCGTGATGGCGCAGCTTCCGAGGCCGATGGTGGTACTCTGTTTCTTGATGAATTAGGAGAAATGGATATTGCTTTACAGGCTAAAATTTTACGTTTTGTGCAAACTGGTTCGTTTCAAAAAGTGGGCAGTGCAAAAACTGAAAAAGTCGATGTGCGCTTTGTTTGTGCTACCAACAGAGATCCCTATCAAGCTATTGCAGATAATCACCTAAGGGAAGATTTATATTATCGACTCAATGTTATTTCTATCGATTTACCGCCACTGCATGATAGGGGGCGGGATGTCTTACTACTGGCACAACACTTTTTACAACGATTTAGCGAATTAGAGAATAAAATTTTTGTTGGGTTCTCTGACCGTGCAGAGCAACTCATATTACAGTTTGACTGGCCAGGAAACGTGCGCCAACTAGAAAACTTTGTGCATAGCATTGTTGTGATGTCAGACGGGCCATTAATAGATTATGATGTTGTTCAAGCGCACCTTCCTGGTGATACCCCAACCCCCTTGGTTACTAAAACCGAACTGAACCCAAAGGCTGCTGACATTCCACCGATAGGACAAGATTCCACTAGCATTCAAAAAGAGAGTAAAAACGTAGCACCCTTAGCGGAAGTTGAACGTGTTGCCATTGAACAAGCATTGCTTTTATGTGATGACAATGTCGTAAAAGCAGCGAGCCTATTAGAAGTTAGCCCCTCTACCTTATATAGAAAGATACAACAATGGTCAGAGGCGACTTCATAGCATTAATTTAGTACACGTAAAATGAATTGCACTTTGCAAAAGATAAAATTCGCAAAGTGCGATTTTCCTCTCCAAATTTGCTTCACCGTCCTGAAAAAAAATAAAAACCAATAAAAATCAATAGAATAAGCAAAATTACTATCTAACCTCTATTTGGCATGCTTCTTGGAAATGTATACCCATAGTTTCTAGAGGCCGCCTGCTATGAGTAATCCAAAAAGCACATCAAGTATTCTTGTATCCAACACCTCATATTTGGTTGGTGCTGAAATCGTTGCAAAAGGTTCTCGACTTTTTAGCATCATGGCCATGGCGGTGTATTTCACCCCCACAGAGTATGGTGCAGTGATGCTTGCTCTCACCATCCATGAAGTACTTAGATTACTTCTTCGCTCTGGCGCTGGCGTGCAAATAATTCGCGCCTCGGATGAATCGCTCCCATTATTTTTAGGAAATGGTTTGTTGATACAATGGCTGCTTTGTACGTCGCTGTGTCTCATTCAAATTGCCATAGGATGGAGTGCACAATGGGCTTTTCCAGAGCATGATATATTCGCTTTAGTTGCTTTAATGGCACTCACATATCTTGCCTTTCCCGCAGTAAGTACCCGCGTTTTTCTTCTTCAACGTAGCAACAGAATGGGCTTATTTAGCCTAATAAGTAGCGCGTGCATTATTGTTGAAAATGTCACTATTGCTGTTGCTCTCTATTTTGATGCGCACATGATGGCTGTAGTCATAGCCAAGTGGTGTTTCGCCCTTCTGTGGCTCGCGTGTTTTTCGTTCGTACCTTGCCTTTCACACAAACTGAGTTATCACAAAGACACCTTTCGTTTATTACTTAAGTCCTCATCGCAACTCGCCATCAGCGAAATCTTGCGGTCTTTAAGAATAAACATGGATACCTTTATCGCAGCACGGTTATTAACGCCGGAGTTATTTGGGATCTACAGTTTTGCAAAAAGCGCAGGAATTGGGCTGGCGATGTCGATTAGTCAAGCCTACACCAGCGCGCTATATCCGTTTATATGCCGCCGTGCACTGCAAAACAACAGCGACCACAATAGTCAAAAGCTTATTTTTATAACAACGTTTGCAGTATCAAGCATATTTATGATTCAAGCCCTAGCAGTGCCAGTATACGTGCCAATTTTATTTTCGTCACAATGGCAAAGCAGTTTTGATACCACATCGTTACTGTGTCTTGTGGCGGTAAGCTCAGTATGGGTCGACACCTACACCACAGTGCTAAGAAGCGAAGCACAGTACAAGCGAGATTGCCACTTTTGCGTGTTTGCATTAGTCGTATCGCTACTTAGCGTCGCAATTGTCATGCCCAGTTCACCCGTTCAACTTGCTGTTACCTTATTAGGCGGCAGCATAGTTTGGCTTCTATTTCCTTTGGCTGATATCACATCAAGATATCTACAGCCTGATCCAGCTTAAAATCTTATCGGAGAGTACTATGAAAAGTTCAAAAAATAAGGTGTATCCAAAAGTAAGTGTCATTATCCCGATGTTCAACGTCGAAAAATATATTGATGAGTGTATCTGCTCGGTGCTGAATCAAACCTTTAAGAATTTTGAAGTTATTTGTGTCGATGATGGCTGTACAGACAACACATTGAACTATTTGACTGACTATAAAGACGCACGGATCAAAATTGTCCGCCAACCAAATAGAGGACTTTCCGGGGCTAGAAATACTGGGATCCGTGTTGCACGTGGTAAATATATTGCGTTTCTTGATGCTGATGACTTTTGGGATCCTAGAAAGCTTGAAAAGCATGTATATCACTTAGATCGTGATTATGAGTTAGGGGTTAGCTACTGCCCTTCTTTATTTGTCGATGAGCAGAGCAAACCATTAGGTATTGGACAATTTCCATCACTTAAGCACATCAATGCTAAAACCATACTATGTAGAAATCCTATCGGCAATGGTTCTGCGCCTGTCATTAGAAAAGATGTACTTAGCCAGATCGCATTTAATGACGGAAAACGAAGCTGGCGCCAGTATTTCGATGAAAATTTAAAACAGTCAGAAGATATCGAGACATGGCTGCGCATAGCACTAAACACTCAATGGAAATTTGAAGGTATTGAAGAACCACTGACTTTTTATCGTGTAAACGCATCTGGTTTGTCTGCTAATTTAACAAATCAATTCAAAAGCTGGCAGTACGCTATAAATAAAAATAGTAAAAAACATGCTTGGTTTTTTGAGCAGTTTGGTTCTTTGGCTCAGGCCTATCAACTTAGATATCTCAGCCGCCGAGCATTGCAGTCACGGAATAAATTCCAAGCATTAAAACTTATTCATCAAGCGATTTGGACTAACTGGAGAATACTCACAGAAGAACCAACCAGAACTACATTAACCTGGTGTTGCTCACTGCTGTGCATTTTGCCCAATAAAGTCTATTCCACCATTGAGCGACTAACGATGCGCACCATCGGACTATTACAAAAACGCACTACCGCATAAGCCCTCGACCTTATGGCCAGCTCAGCTGGCCTTTTTCATTTTGCAATGCAAATCTCAAAATGCCGCATATAGTTACTAATATAGAAGTAAAAGTGGGCTTCTCAGCGCAGCAGCTTAGTTGCAACTCGTAAAGGCACACTACACATAACCTTTAGCAGCAAACTACTAATAAGTTATTGTTTTTATTTAATATAAAATGGTGAAGTAACAACATAATGGTAATACAACTGGGTTTTGATTGCATCAAGCCATTAACTTGGTCTAATTAATGCAACAACCAAAGTGAACGCATCCACAAGGAGCCCACTATGAAACATGTACATAAAGCCACATGGATAAAGATACTTACAGTTACCCTTGTGAGTGGGATATTACTGGGATGCGCTAACAACGCTGCATTAGTGGAGCTTGAAGATGACGATATGCAGTTTTATGGCTATCCAAACGCTACAGGTAAAGCAATCAAACACCAAGCCGTAAGTTCCGTGTTTGCCACTAATATTGATTGTGTTGATGCACAACAATTCGCCGCCCCCACTAATTTTCGTGTCGACAAACCATTACTCTTACCTGACTCAAAACAAATGCTACATGCCATCACCACTTCACTTTCATCAGAGTCTCTCCCCTTAAGCCCTGGAGACTTGATAGAACTGAGTATGGAGTATGGTGAGGGCTTTAACGGCCGTTATATTCTCGATACTACGGGTTCCATTTTCTTGCCGGTCGCAGGCGCAGTAAAAGCGTCGGGCTTAACTAGTCACCAGTTAGCACAAAAATTAGAGTTGACCCTAACGAAAGCAAAAATATTTAAAGCTTATACCATTGATGTCAGCGTTAAAGTGTTAAATTGGGCAGCGATAGAAGTACCTGTGTCCGGTGCTGTTTTTCAACCAGGAAGAGTGACTATTAACTCTGCTTTACCGGAGCAAGTAATGGAAGAGCGCATTGGTGCCTCTGGTGATTATTCTAACCAACGCTTGCTGTCTGAAGCTATCCGAGCTGCGGCTGGGATCCGTCCTGACGCAAAGCTTGATCAAGTGATACTAATCAGACAAGGCTGGCAGATTGAAGCTGACCTCAGCGGCATACTAACCGGTCAACCTGTTAAAGATTATGCGTTGATTGCTGGCGATCAAGTGATAGTGCCAAGTACTGGTTGCTTTCAACCGCACTTAGTTAGACCGTCACAAATAACACCAAAAGGATTCAGGGTGTTTATGTCAAATTTAATTGACTCAGCAATGAGCAACTCCAATGCAGCTATTGGACGTTTTTCTAGCAACCTACCCTATGGAACGCGTTTACTTCAAGCTGCTATCTCTGCAAACTGTGTTGGTGGCAAAGCCTACACTAATGCCCCTCGACGTGTGGCGTTGGTGAGCAATAACCCAATTACAGGTCAAACTCAAGTAATAGAGCGCTCTGTTGAACAGTTAATGAGAATGCCATATCGGGATTTAATTAACCCCTATGTCATGCCAAATGATGCCATTGCTTGCTACGACTCTGATGTTACTAACCTTAGAGACATCGCGGGTACACTACTTGACTTAATCGCGCCGTTTTCGGCTCTAAATTAAGGGGGACTTGTTATGAGTAACCACTTACAAACTACGACTCCATATAGTCGCTTTAGAGCATCAATCTATCGCACATTACGAAGACCATATCTGGTGACTTGTCTGATCAGCTATTGCGTGATCATGCTGCTGGTTTTGTTCTATTTACAACAGCCCCCAAAATACAGCAGTGATTTAGATATGGTTTTACCCGGTACAGGTGCAAATAGTAATGTATCGCTAGATGAAGTAGGTCAAGTCGTCTCATCCACCAGCGCTCCTTTTGGAAAGGGCTACAACCCTAGAGTCAATTACAAAGAAATGTTGATGAGCAGAAACTTACTTGAAAGCGCAGCAATGTCACTCAACATGGACCTGAAAAGTTTTGGTCGCCCAAAGGTTAGACTTACCGAACAAACCTCAATTCTAAATGTTGAGATAAGCGCCTCGTCAGCCAAGCTGGCAGAGCAAAAAGCATGGGCATTATTCGACGCGCTACAGGAGCAACTTAAATTTTTAAGAGCTGATGAAGTATCTCGCAGAGACGAGAGCATTAAAGCTGTGTTAGATCAATACCGAGAACGCCTTAACATTGCCAGAAATAATATTACAGACTTCCAACAGCGCTCCTTACTTGTATCCAAAGACCAGCTAACACAACATATTGCCACCCTTGCTAACCTCAAAGAACAAATTGTTATAACAAAAGCAGAGATTGGCCGCTCCGAATATTATGTCACGCAATTAAGCGTTGACCTTGGTGTTTCACCGTCAATGGCAGGACAGGCCTTCGCTTTGCAGTCCGATGGTGAGTTTAGAGCTTATTTATCTGAACTCACTGAGTCCTCATCACAGTTAAGTGAATACCGCTCTCGCTGGGATGAAGGACATCCGAAAGTAAAAGCAGAACGGGCCAGGTTTGAGCAATCAAAACAAGCCCTTCGAGCACGCTCAGAAGGTTTGATAGGTCCACATGCAGCACATGCTTTTCAAACAATGGATCTTGAGAGCAATCCAAACAGAGCGCAACTATTTGCTGATCTTATTAGCGCTTTTGCTGCCAAAAAAGGCATCGAAGCCAAGCGCTCTGAACTCGAAAATTCAGCACAATTATTGAGTGAGAAAATCAAAATATATGCACGTGAAGCCGCTGAATTAGATCGGCTAGAAAGAGAGTTTGACTTAGCTGAAGCCGTATTTACTTCAGCAGCAGCCCGCTTAGAGGCGAGCAAAGCGGACGTATTTGCATCATACCCGGTTATCCAATTAATGACACCGCCTTCACTTGCAATCAATTCGACAAGTCCGAAAAAAAGTATTGCGATAGCAGCAGCATTAGCTGCAATGATCTTCCTAACAATGGGTATGCTCATGGTGAACAAGCGCAGAGAGATAGTGTCAGCTATTTTGCAAAAACCAGAGTAGACGCAGCTAATCAGGACAATAAATCAAGGAGCTAACGATGTTAATGAAAGCCGCCTTGCCAGGGCAGGACAAGCGCTTCATCAGTACCGAAGAGATGCTGGTGTGGGCTGGGCTTGTTCTTACCTACCCGATGTTTTTATTGGGTATGCTATACGTGATGGGTTCAGTAATCGGGTGGATAATCGCATTTGTTATAATGCTGCGTATGTATGTCCAGACACATCGCAAATATACTCCCATTTCGTTCATGGTTTGGCTCTGGCTCATCGCTATGTTAGTCATGCTTGTAGCCTTACTAATGGCACATAGTGAATGGTCTCTCGGGCTGCCACAAACAATAAAATCGTCAATAGGGTGGATGAAAGGCTGGGCACTACTGGCAATTTTCCCATTGATTGCAAATCTTGCACAGATCCGTAAAGAAGTTGTTGTCCGTGGCGTTTGTATTATTGCGATTCATACTTTTATCTTTGCGCTAGTTTCTCTTGCTTTTTACATTGTCAGATTACCCGGAGATATATTTTTGTCTCCGTTAAAAGTGATAGGAGGCCCAGGCGAAAGTTTCTTTATGGTGAGTTTTTATGGTATCAACCCCGAAACAGGGGCTGGACGTTGGCGCTTTTTCACCCCATGGGCACCTGCTGCTGGCTTTATGGCATGTACGTATTTAGTATTCTGTTTACAAGAAAAAAACACACGAATACGCCGCTGGGCAATTGCAGGGTGCTGGGCTATGTTACTGTTGTCTCAATCAAGAGCCGGCATAGCTATTTTTATTATGCTTTTTCCACTTGTGATTTTTAGTGACAAACTAAAAGAGCCATGGCTCCTTATCTGCCTTGGAGTTATTGTGCCGACCATCTTACTCTTGGGAGAACCTATTTATAACGCCATCATGGACTCTTATGAAGCCATAAAGCAACAAAGACCAGGCTCTACCCGAGTCAGACAGGCGCTTGCCAATATTGCTATCCAACGCTGGCAGGCCGAAGCACCGATTTGGGGGCATGGCATTGTTGAAAGAGGGCCTAAGATGGTTGAGTTTATGCCGATAGGGTCGCATCATAGTTGGTACGGACTGCTATTTGTTAAAGGGTTAGTCGGTGCATTCGCACTGGCTATTCCGATGATTATATCAGCGCTTTATTTTTTATGGCACGCACAAACCTCAAAAACCTCGCAAATTGCGTTTTGCTTGCTCACTGTACTAATCTGCTACAGCTTTTTCGAAAATTTAGAAATTTTATCTTATCTATTCTGGCCTGCGTTATTATGGTTTGGCTTCGCATTTTCAGAACGCGATACGGGCTAACACTTAGCCACACAGTCAACGCTAAACTCATATTTGCGCAACCTGCGTGGCGCTATCCACTTGCTGTGAGTCCGACACCGCTATTTTCAATGCACAAATTCGAGGCATAAAAAAAACCTTGCTAAAAAGCAAGGGTTATAAAAAGTGGCACCAGTAGGCGGACTCTGAATTTGTATTAGCGCCACCCGCGTGGCGACCAAGTCCGACACCACTATTTTCAATACACAAATTCGAGGCATAAAAAAACCCTTGCTAAAAAGCAAGGGTTATAAAAAGTGGTACCAGTGGGCGGACTTGAACCGCCACGCCCGAAGGCAACGGATTTTGAATCCGTCATGTCTACCAATTCCATCACACTGGCATAATTTTTCTTTCATCTTCTAAAACAAGAGAAAATAAAGAAAAACCACTTTGAGCTTGGGCTTTTTTTATTTGCCTTCGTCTCTATGCTTTGCATTATACAAAGGCGATACAGAACGGCAAGTAATTTTTTTGCAATATCGCGTTAACTGCTTGTTATTTGCACACAAGATGCTAGATTTCAGCCAAACGTCAACTTTATTGCTGTAAAAATGATAAAGGTAACGTATTGCTAGGCCATTAGTTAATGTAATTGAGTAAACGTTTTACACGTTTATGTGTAGAATACGCGTCAACCTTGTAATGATGAGAGTTGTTATGTCCAACATCGTTCCTGCGAACTTTGCACGCCGTTTGGCTTCACTTATATACGACAGCTTAGTTGTAATTGCATTTGCCATGCTTACGACTATTGTATTTCTGCTTATTATTAATGGATTTATTTCATTTGGGCTCTTGTCACTAGGTAGCCATGAAGATGTGTCTGCTTTGATCCAAGCAACCCCAATTTTATATACGGCAAGAACAGTCTTACTAGTGGCTGTATCTGTACTATTTTTCGCTTATTTCTGGACAAAGAGCGGTCAGACTATCGGTATGCGAGCTTGGCGCTTAAAAGTACAAACACATAATGGTGAGTTATTAACTTGGCCAACCGCAATTGCGAGAAGCTTATGTGCTCTACTTGGGCTTGGCAATTTATTAGTGTTAATCGACTTTAAGAAGAAAAGATCGCTGCAAGATTTGCTCTGTGGAACGCAAGTTATCGTATTAAGTAAAGAAGAAAATAAAAAGGTATACAACAGCTTGGACTGAAGTTTCGCTCAGCAATAACCGTTATTCTGTGTGCAAAAATATAGGCCTCACTTGAAGGCCTATATTTTTTAGCTGAAAAGGTAATACCAACTAAATTTAAGGGAGTAAAGTTAGCAAATTGGTATTAATTTTGTCTTTTTAGTAGATGTATTGCCAATCCAATGAATAATAAACTTGGCATCAGCGCCCCAACAACGGGAGGCACTTGATACACCATCACGATGGGACCAAAAATTTCATTACTCAAATGAAATGCTAAACCAGTGATCACCCCCATGATAATTCTGGCTCCCATGCTTACTGTTCTAAGAGGCCCAAAAATAAAAGAAAGTGCGACCAACAGCATCACCCCTATCGTCAGCGGCTGCATCACCTTACGCCATAGCGCCAGCTCGTAACTACTTGCGTCTTGCTCATTTTGTTTCAAATACGCTAAAAACGACCATAACCCCGTAAAAGATAGCGCGTCTGGTTCTACTGAGACTACGCCAAGCCTGTCCTCACTTAACTCAGATTCATACAACATGGATTTGGAATAGTGAGTAGTGATTTGCTGCTGACTCAAAAGCACTTCTTCAACATCCTGCAATTGCCAGCCACTCGGGGTACTTTGTGCCGATTGCGCACGCACAATTTTTGCAAGAGTTAGCGAATCGTCGAAGTAGTAGATGGCAATGTCTTTTAATTGCCCACTTTTTTCAACATTACTGATGTTGATGAAATTGCTCCCGTCTTTAGCCCAAACACCACGCTGAGCACTGTAAACTTCACCACCGTAGATAGCTTCATTTTTAAGCTTTTTTGCAGTTTGCTCTGCCTTAGGAGCGCCCCACTCTCCTAAAGCCATCATAAATAACGCCAGTACCACCGCGGTCTTCATTACTGACATTATAATTTGCAGGCGTGACCAACCAGCGGCCTGCATCACAATAAGTTCGCTGCTAGATGCCAACGCGCCAAGCCCAATTAAGCCACCTATTAATGCGGCCATAGGAAAAAACACCACGACATCACTGGGCATGCTATAAAGGGTATATAACATCGCACCAAGCAGGTCATAGCTTCCACGACCCACAGAGCGCAACTGTTCAATAAACTTGATTAAGGTATTAATACCCACAAATACCAGCAGTGCAAACCCAGTAGTTTGCAGAATACTTCGGCCTAGATACCAATCTAGTGTCTTCATCATGCCGTTGTCTCCCGCTTCATAAATACCGATCGCACCCAAACACCAAACGGCCGCCCCTTAGCGATTAAATAAACACCAATAAATAGTACACATAGGTGGATCCACCATAAACCAACAGATGCAGGAACTTTTTCTTCCGCTAGTAAAAATTTACCGGCATTGAGGAGGATAAAATAGCCCAAATATAATGCGATAGCAGGAACCAATTTCGCAAATTTGCCTTGCCTTGGGTTAACCACACTCAATGGGACTGCGAGCAGGGTTAGCAACAAAATAGAAATAGGTACTGACAGTCTCAACTGAAATTGTGCTTTGGCTTCAGGCGTATCCATTTCTAGTAACTGTAGACTAGGAATAGCCTCTAGTTTTCGACGCTGATGCTCTATTTCTTGTTCTTTAATTTGCACTTGATAGCTACCAAATTCAGTTCTATTTAGCGCCTGACTGAAACCATCGGTTTCGTAGCGTTTACCATCATGAAGCAACAGCTGCTGCTCACCGGTCTCTAATTCTATGACTTCACCTTTTTTGGCATACACTAAGCGTGCAGCCTGATTAGAATCTTTTTCAGGGAGTTGTGCTACAAATACTTTGTTTAGTTCACGTCCCTGGTCACTGATCCCATGGACAAATACCACCGCTTTTTCATTTCCGGTTTGTTGAAACCTACCTGCACGAAGAGCAGATAAACCTGACTCGGCATCAGCCTGCTCTCTTAGCTGATACTCTTTTTCACTGGCCCATGGCGCTATATACATGCTCACGCAAGCCGCAAGTAACGCGAAAAAGGCGCTAGACACCAACGTCACTCGCACAACATACCATTCGCTTACCCCGCAGGCTTTTAATACTGTCATTTCACTGTCAGCATAGATGCGACTATACGCAAGAATTATCCCAAGAAAGAGGCTCAGCGGTAAAATGTAGCCAGCCAGTTGCGGCAATTTTAAGGCTAGCATAGCAAGCACTAACTTACCGGGTATACCTCCTTCAGATGCAGAGCTCAGAATGAGTACAAACTTTTGTGACAAAAAAATTGTCATTAGGGTGAGAAAAACCGCAATCTGAGATTTTAGTACCTCACCCGTTAAATAGCGGAAAATAAGCAATGTTCGTCCCTATAAAACGTCTCGTTTCACTGGAATAGTGGGAAAAATTGAGTAAACTGATTATTTTAGTCAGTTTATTATATGTCAATGTAACGCAATATCCTACCTAAGGTTAAAGCATAATCACGACTTTAATGTAGGAAAGTGTGTTGACATCAAAAGTTCAAAAAGACATAACAAGACTCAGGAGTCGCAATGGAATTCAGCGTTAAAAGTGGTAGTCCAGAGAAACAACGCAGTGCATGTATTGTTGTAGGTGTATATGAACCACGCCGTCTCTCACCAATTGGTGAACAGCTGGATAAAATAAGCGAAGGCTACATCTCCAACTTACTCAGACGTGGTGATCTTGAAGGCAAACCAGGGCAAGTTTTACTGCTGCACCATGTTCCTAACGTGTTAAGTGAACGTGTTTTATTGGTCGGCTGTGGTAAAGAAAGAGAATTAGACGACAAGCAATATAAACAAATTATCTCAAAGACCATCAATACATTGAATGAAACCGGCTCAATGGAAGCGGTATGTTTCTTAACAGAACAACATGTAAAAGGCCGTGACACCTATTGGAAAGTTCGCCAAGCTGTTGAGACCACACAAGACTGTTTATATACCTTTAATCAATTAAAGAGTAAAAAGAGCGAAGCAAGACGCCCACTTCGCAAAATAGTGTTTAACGTCCCCACACGCCGTGAACTAACTATTGGTGAAAGCGCGATTGAACATGGCCTAGCGATCGCCGCGGGAAGCAAGCTGTGTAAAGACGTAGCAAATATGCCACCAAATATCTGTAACCCACGCTATTTAGGTGAGCAGGCACAACAATTGGCTGAAGACTTTGATAATGTGACGGTAAACCTTGTTGGCGAACAAGAAATGGAAGAGCTGGGTATGCACTCTTACCTAGCAGTTGGCCGTGGCAGCCATAACGAGTCGGTGATGTCGGTGATCCACTATAATGGTGGTGATGAAGGGCAAGCACCAATCGTATTCGTGGGCAAAGGGCTCACTTTCGACTCCGGTGGCATCTCTATAAAACCAGGAGAAGCCATGGACGAAATGAAATACGACATGGGGGGTGCCGCTGGCGTGCTTGGTTTGATGCGCGCAGTAGTACAAATGCAGCTACCACTTAACGTCATAGGTGTATTAGCAGGCTGTGAAAACATGCCTAGCGGCGATGCTTATCGCCCTGGCGACATTCTAACAACTATGTCTGGCCAGACCGTTGAAGTACTTAACACGGATGCCGAGGGTAGGTTGGTGCTATGTGATGCCTTAACGTATGTTGAAGCCTTCGAGCCAGAGACGGTTGTAGATGTTGCAACACTCACTGGTGCCTGCATTGTCGCACTTGGCAGTCATGCTACAGGTTTGTTATCTAACCACAACCCGCTAGCCCATGATTTACTCAAAGCATCTGAGCAAAGTGGTGACAGAGCATGGCAACTGCCACTTTGGGATGATTATCAAGAGCAGTTAGAAAGCCCATTTGCAGACTTTACTAACTTAGGCGGTCGTGCAGCTGGCACAATCACAGCAGCATGCTTCTTATCTAAGTTTACTAAAAAATACAACTGGGCGCATTTAGACATCGCGGGTACCGCATGGCGTAGCGGCAAAAACAAAGGCGCCACGGGCCGTCCTGTGCCTATGCTGATGCAATATTTACTTAACCGCGCCAATATCACGGATGCACAGCAAGATTAACACTTTTGGTCGCGAACTTGTTTAAGCAAGTTCGCGACATCAAATCACGGCCTATTCCCCCATCATAGCCAAAGGCTACAGAGTACTTAAATTTCCCAAGTCGGCGATCCCCACCACTTAATTATATTTTATTCTGCTTAGTTTGGTTCTTGATTGATGGTATTGCCTTTATATGGCAGAATACAGCCTTATTTATGTGCATTTATATGGCGCTATATTTAGTTTTAAACTAAGCCGCGCATACTAACTTTATTAGTCTACTCAATCACAGTAAAAACATTACAGATGTTGAGCAGCTGTGGAGTCTGTGGCAAACCTCAGGACTCCTCGCAATTGGTATTATTATCATGACTATCAAAGCGCGCTTTTACGTGTTAAAACAAAACGATGAGCCGGGGGTTAGCGTTCCGGCTCATTTTGATCTGGCAGCACAAACTGCGGCGAGCTTATATCAAGCTGGACACCGTATCTTTGTTAACGTTGATAATACTGACGACGCTCATTTATTCGATGAGCATCTTTGGTGTTTTGACGCAGACAGATTTGTGCCCCACAACTTACAAGGCGAAGGCCCCAAAGGCGGCGCACCAGTGGAAATTGGCACTATGCCTCCTGCTGCTCGTCGCCCCGTGCTCATTAATCTGGCTCGGGTCATCCCTGACTTTATTCGTCGCTTTGAGCAGGTGATAGATTTTGTGCCTGTTGAAGCCAGCGCTAAGCAAGCCGCGCGAGAACGCTTTAAGCAACTTCGTGCACTTGGCGCAACAATTTCCACTGAAGACATTGAGAAATAGCATTTTTAGGGTTCTGTGTAATGGATAAAACCTACAATCCACAAGATATTGAACAGTCTTTGTATCAAGACTGGGAGTCAAATGGCTACTTTAAGCCATCAGGCAATGGTGACGCATACTCGATTATGATCCCACCGCCGAATGTCACAGGTAGTCTACACATGGGCCACGCGTTCCAAGACACTATCATGGACACGTTGATCCGCTACCAGCGTATGAAAGGCAAGAACACGCTTTGGCAAGTGGGCACTGACCATGCAGGTATTGCAACTCAGATGGTGGTTGAGCGTAAGCTTGCAGCCGAAGAAGGTAAATCACGCCATGATTTAGGCCGTGACGAATTCATCAATAAAATCTGGGAATGGAAAGAGCAATCAGGTGGCACAATCACCAAACAGTTACGCCGTTTAGGTGCATCTGTAGATTGGGATAGAGAACGTTTTACCATGGACGATGGTCTGTCTGAAGCGGTAAAAGAAGTATTCGTGCGCCTATATCAAGATGACTTAATCTACCGCGGTAAGCGCCTTGTTAACTGGGATCCAAAATTACACACTGCGATTTCTGATTTAGAAGTTGAAAACAAAGATAAACAGGGTCATATGTGGAATTTGCGCTACCCGCTTGCGGATGGCGTAACCACTAAAGATGGTAAAGACTACATTATCGTAGCAACCACACGTCCAGAGACCATGCTAGGTGACACTGGTGTTGCAGTAAACCCGGATGATGAACGTTACCAAGACTTAATTGGCAAAGAAATTCTACTTCCTATCGTCAACCGTCGCATCCCTATCGTTGCTGATGAACATGCGGATATGGAGAAAGGTACAGGCTGCGTAAAGATCACACCAGCACACGACTTTAACGATAACGAAGTTGGTAAGCGTCATGAGCTGCCAATGATCAACGTGTTCAACAAAGACGCAGCTGTTCTGAATACGGGTGAGTGCTTTACTTTTGATGGTAAGCCACTTGAAGCGATGGATGCCCCAATTCCAGAGCGTTTCCACTGCCTTGACCGTTTCGATGCGCGCAAGCTAATTATTGACGAGTTTGAGCAGCTTGGTCTACTTGAGAAAATCGACGACCACAGCCTAACTGTGCCTTACGGCGACCGCTCTGGCGTAGTTATCGAGCCACTACTTACCGATCAGTGGTATGTTCGCGTAGCTCCTCTTGCAGAGCCTGCGGTAAAAGCGGTAGAAGATGGTGATATTCAATTCGTACCTAAGCAATACGAGAACATGTACTTTTCTTGGATGCGTGATGTTCAAGACTGGTGTATTTCCCGTCAACTTTGGTGGGGCCACAGGATCCCAGCTTGGTATGATAATGAAGGTAATGTATATGTTGGCCGTGACGAAGTAGAAGTACGTCAAAACCATAACCTTGATGCAAGCGTAGTACTTACACAAGATGAAGACGTATTAGACACTTGGTTCTCTTCAGCACTGTGGACTTTCTCAACATTAGGTTGGCCTGAAAACACAGAAGATCTAAAGGTATTCCACCCTTCAGATACCTTGGTTACTGGTTTCGACATTATCTTCTTCTGGGTAGCTCGCATGATCATGATGACCATGCACTTCATCAAAGATGAAGATGGTAAACCTCAAGTTCCATTTAAGACCGTTTATGTGACTGGCCTTATTCGCGATGAAAATGGCGATAAGATGTCTAAGTCAAAAGGTAACGTGTTAGACCCACTAGACATGATTGATGGTATCGATCTTGAGAGCCTAGTGACTAAACGCACGGGCAACATGATGCAGCCACAACTAGCTGCAAAAATTGAGAAAAACACGCGCAAAACATTTGCCGATGGTATTGAAGCACACGGCACAGATGCCTTGCGCTTTACCCTAGCAGCAATGGCGTCAACGGGACGTGATATCAACTGGGATATGAATCGTCTTGAAGGTTACCGTAACTTCTGCAACAAGCTTTGGAATGCTAGCCGTTATGTATTGATGAACACAGAAGAACAAGACTGTGGCTTCAATGAGAACGAAAAAGTGTATTCTCTTGCCGATCGTTGGATTTTAGGGCAATTCCAAAATACGGTTAAGGTGTTCTCTGAGCACTTAGATAACTACCGTTTTGACCTTGCAGCAAATACGATTTATGAGTTCACATGGAACCAATTCTGCGACTGGTATCTTGAGCTAACAAAGCCAATTCTGTTTAAAGGAAATGAAGCACAGCAGCGTGGTACACGCCATACGCTTATTACCGTGTTGGAAGGCTTACTTCGTTTGATGCACCCACTAATGCCTTATATCACAGAGACCATTTGGCAACGTGTAGCACCAATCGCTGGGGTCGAAGCAAAGACAATTATGCTTGAAGCCTTCCCTGTATTTGACGAAAGCAAAGTTGATGCGCAAGCGATGGCAGACCTTGAGTGGGTGAAGCAATTTATTATCGCTATCCGTAATATTCGTGGTGAAATGGATATCAGCCCAAGTAAGCCGTTAAACGTGTTACTTGCTGGTGCAAGCGACGATGACAAGCGTCGTCTAGAAGAAAATCAAGCTTTCTTAAGCGCATTAGCGAAACTGGAAACAGTAGACTTACTCACAAGCAAAGACGAAGCACCAGCTTGTGCAACTGCATTTATTGGCGACCTTGAGATTATGATCCCAATGGCAGGCCTGATTGATGTTGAAGCAGAGCTTGCGCGTATTGCTAAGCAGCTTGAAAAAGCAGAAAAAGGCCTAGCTCAGGTTGAGAAAAAACTTGCAAACGAAAAGTTTGTAAGCAATGCACCTGAAGCAGTACTTGCTAAAGAAAAAGCGAAATTAGCTGAGTTTAGCGATGCGAAAACAAAGCTACTTGAACAAAAAGCTAAGATAGAAAGCTTATAATCGCTTTTTATTGTCCAGCTTTTTAGCTATAAAATCGAAAAAGCCGCAAAATTGCGGCTTTTTTCATAATACTAATTAATTTTACTGTTGTTCAAATAAGCTGTCTGTGCTCAGCCCTTCGTGCTGTAAAATGTCTTTTAAACGTCTCAGTGCTTCTACTTGGATTTGTCTTACACGCTCTCTAGTTAAGCCTATTTCGCGGCCAACATCTTCAAGCGTAGACGGTTCATAGCCAAGTAGACCAAAGCGTCTTGCCAACACTTCTCGCTGCTTTGGATTAAGTTCACCAAGCCAGTCAACGATATGCTTATTAATATCATTGCTTTGTACTTCAGTTTCTGGACCACCACCCTTTTCGTCCGCGATAATATCGAGCAGTGCTTTGTCATTTTCACCACCAATAGGCGTATCTACTGAGGTGATCTTCTCATTCAAACGTAGCATCTTACTGACTTCTTCGACTGGTTTATCGAGGCACTCAGCGATTTCTTCCGCAGTGGGTTCATGATCTAACTTTTGCGTCAACTCTCGAGCTGTACGCAGATACACATTGAGCTCTTTTACGACATGGATTGGTAAACGAATAGTGCGAGTCTGATTCATTATCGCTCGCTCGATGGTTTGGCGGATCCACCAAGTTGCATAGGTAGAAAATCTAAACCCGCGTTCCGGGTCAAATTTCTCTACGGCTCTTATGAGTCCCAGGTTCCCCTCTTCAATCAGGTCAAGTAAAGCTAAGCCGCGGTTGTTGTAACGGCGCGCTATTTTCACAACTAGCCTTAAATTGCTCTCAATCATCCGTTTGCGTGAAGCTTCACAGCCTCTGAGTGCCTTGCGTGCAAAATACACTTCTTCTTCTGCACTGAGCAGAGGGGAAAATCCAATTTCACCTAAATAAAGCTGAGTAGCGTCCAAGTTTTTAACCACTTCTTCTTTGGCAAAAACATCTTCGTCATCTTCGAGATCTTCGAGCAATTCATCTTTTGGTTCGTCGATGTTGTCATCGTCAAACTTATCTAACTCTGGAGTTGATTTTGTAGGTAATTTTGCAGTGTGAGCCATAAGTATTCTCCCCAAGCGAATAAAAGTACGGGTACTCGACCTAATCGATGTACTCACATACTTTATGGCAAGTATTTTGCCGGGTTTACAGCTTGGCCTTTAAAACGGATCTCAAACCTCAGTGCCGTCTTAGAAGCGTCTGTACTACCCATTTCGGCAATTTTTTCCCCAACTTTAACTTTTTGCTGTTCCCTGACGAGTAACTTAGCGTTATGAGCATAGGCGCTTAGATAATCATCTGTATGTTTCAAAATGATTAAATTACCGTATCCTCGCAGTGCGCTCCCTGCATATACAACTACACCGCCAGCAGCAGCCCTTACTGAAGTACCAGGTTTATTAGAGATTTCTAACCCCTTGTAACCGTTTTCTTTAACTGAAAACTGACGTGTTACCTTTCCTTCAGTCGGCCATTTCCATAGTACCTTATTATTATACAAAGCCTTGGCACTATTAGATTTTTGTGTGGCTTGTCTTTGAACATACTCTCGTTGTTTTGGCTTATCAAGCTCTTTTTTAGCGATTTTGTTACTTTTTTGTTTTAAAGACTGAGACTTGCGGTTTACTTTTGTATATTTATTGTTCTTTTTATTCTTATTTACTGGATACTCTAAGCGTATAATTTGATTCGGATAGATAGTGTACGGAGGCTTAATTTTATTGATTTTCGCAAGCGTTCTTACATCTTTGTTAGCACTAAATGCAATTGCAAATAAAGTATCGCCTTTTTTAACTTTGTAACTACTTCCGTTTATATTAATTTTATGTGTCGAAGTGGTCTTACCAGAATGCAATGTAGTAACAGGTGCTGGGGTATGATTTGATGAACAAGCAACAAGCAAGCCGCTTAAACAAATCGATATAATGACCCTAGGCTTGCGCATTACTTATATTTTCCAGTATGAATAAGGACTACTTTCATATTAATCTAACTTAAATTTATTGTATTTTCACACTTTACTGGAAAAAATAGAGATATTTTATGTAGTTGCTATGTGAGTTCAGCTTCACAGCATCTAAAAGTCAAAGCTACAACTTGTCCTTAATTTAACTTGGACTCGAGTCAACTAAAGACCTAAGCTCAACAGGTATACTATTACTCTGGCTTGAGACTACTTCTTAATCTAAGGCAAGCTTTTGCGTCAATAGCTAGCCTATTGAAAACAAGCTAAACGCAGTAGTATGGGATTGCAGCTACTAGAGAACAATTTATATCAATTATCTTAGTAAAGTTTGCTTTTTTAAGGCAAGGAAATCTTGTCAATAACACTACTCCCGCATTCTACTAACGCTGCGATAGCTACCTCCGTGGAAGCCAGACAAAAATTTTGCTATTTAGTTGTTCTAAATAAAAATTTTTTAACGTTGTTAGCGTCAGATTTCCCCCTTCAAATTGTGCAAGTATTAAGGCTAATTGGTATCAATATCTCGAGTCCAGATTATCTAATTTGAAGGCCGCCTTTACGCTATTTGCTTAAATTAATTTAAGCTCAGTTGAGTAGTAAACAGCCTGAGCTTCGGATAAGTAGCTAGAGTTTTTGACATCGGCTGTATATTATTGTCTAACTCACTTCACCGGCAACCAAAGGTACAAAGCGTACTGGCGCTAAGGCATGACGAATATATTGCTCTCCCTTTTTAACAAATAAAGTCAACGTTTGTGTCTCAACACCGATTGGGATGATCATTGCACCTCCGTCTTGTAGCTGAGCAAGTAAGTCATCAGGCACCGATTGTGCAGCTGCGGTGACAATAATGCCAGCAAACGGGGCTTTTGATGGCCAACCTTTCCACCCATCCCCATGCTTCATTGTGACATTGTATAAATCTAATAAGTGAAGCCGTCTTCTAGCTTGCCACTGTAATGATTTAATTCGCTCTATGCTAAATACCTGCTCAAAAACCTGTGCAAGAATGGCTGTTTGATATCCAGAGCCAGTACCAACCTCTAATATACTTCCCTTTACGCCAACTTGTTTCAATACTTCAGTCATTTTTGCGACAATAAAAGGCTGAGAAATAGTTTGTCCTTGTCCAATAGGAAGCGCTGTGTTTTCATAAGATTTATGCTTCAACACTTCGTCGACAAACATGTGCCTTGGGGTACTTGCCATTACCTCAAGTATTTGTTTGTCTACGACTCCTTGTTGTTTTAACAGCGCCACTAGCGCATTGGCGCTGCCCTGATAATTATTCAGCACACGCGCCTCTACAATAACCAGCTAGCCACTGCATCTAAGCTTTCGTGGGCGGTCATATCAACTTTTAACGGAGTAATTGCAGCATAACCATTATTCACTGCATGAAAATCAGTCCCTTCTCCAGCATCACTTTCACGCCCAAGAGTCCCGTACCAATATACGCTTCTACCCCAAGGGTCTATTTGCTCTGTCATCGTGTCAGCTTTGTGACGCGCCCCCAAACGCGTTACTTTTATTCCCTTGAGTTCATCAAGGGGAATATCTGGTACATTGATATTAATGATTTGGTCTTTTGGCAGTGGGTGATTTGCCAACTTTTTAATGATCTCTATTGTCACATGTGCTGCGGTTTCATAGTGCGCTTCATTTTTTGAACACAGTGATACCGCAATGGCAGGTAGCCCTAAATGCCGTCCCTCAGTCGCAGCAGCAACGGTTCCTGAATATAGCGTATCATCACCAAGATTGGCGCCATTATTAATACCTGCAACCACTAAATCAGGCAATTCATCAGTAAGTTTGCTGACACCTAAGTGAACACAGTCCGTTGGCGTGCCATTCACCGAAATAAAGCCATTATCTAATGTCGTTGCTCGTAAAGGATTTAAAAGCGTTAATGAGTTGCTAGCACCACTACAGTTTCGGTCTGGACCAATCACCGTAACATCAGCTATCTGAGACAATGCTTGATACAAAATAGCAATCCCTTTGGCGTGAACACCATCATCATTACTTAATAGGATCTTCATTTTTACCTCTTCTTTGGCAGGCAATGCGTAGCTTGTTGCCATCTGATTTTTTTATTTTGATTAGTCAATAGGTTGCAAGCAAGCCGAACCAGCTGTTGACTTAATATTAGCACTCTTCACAATGACTGCTAGCACCAGTTAATATCGTTTTGCTTTAATACCTACTCAATTTGCAGGCGTAAGTTTAACGTTCGCTGCAATAAATACCTCATCCTTAAAACGTCGAAGTTACAAACTTTTAGTCTGCCTATAGCACTGTAGGTACCTTGGCAATAGCAAGCTTAGGTAGTAGCGCTGCCACACCATTTTCTCTTAACCTAGTCCGCTTACACTCAATTAAGCAAATTAATATTACTCACCTGGAACTTTGACTATTTCTTACTAGCATCACGGTGATTGACAAGCTCTCTGAGCACAGCTGTTGCAAAAGTACCTTTTGGCAAACTAAATTCAAGTACCATAGAACTTTGTTCGGTCATACTAACTTTGAACTCTTGTGGCACTAATCTGAGTGCTCTACGCTCATTCTTCATACCAAACTCAGCCAACCCATTATGCCACTGTGAAAATGGACTCAACCACTCTCGCTCTTGTGGTAGTAACCCTTTTTCACCTTTACCAACTAATGGCGCAGAAAGCAGAATATCGTTACCTAACAGTCGTTCTATTAATTCGCAATCAATATCTGATTCAAAAAAAGCATTACTGCCATTTAAAAGGAATATTTCACGATGCCAGGTGGTTGCCAAGCCATGTTCAGCAACTCGACGGCTTACTACTTCATTAAAAAGGTGTGACCTCGCCGCGGACAAAACCAGGCCTCTGAGCTTTTTATCTCGAATTTTTTCACCATCAAACAATCTCTGTGCCATATCAAGGTTGTGACCATCATGACCAAAACGCTGCTCACCAAAGTAATTTGGGACTCCCTGACGCACTGCGTTAATACGAGACAAAATATCGAGTGGCTCAGTGACGTTACGTAACGTAATGGCGAAACGATTACCTTTATGGCAGCCTGTTTTCAGTTTTCGGTTATGTCTTACCTGTTTTACAATAAAGATTGAGTCACTATTGAGCGCGCTAAAGTCCAAAGGTTTTTTTATTGGCACCGGTACACTAAACCATTGGGTACAAACACCATGCCTATCTTTAATACCAGCATAACTCACCTCACGAGGAGGGAGCTGCGCAAACTCTGCTAATTTCTTCGCCACATATGCGGTATTTTCGCCCTTTTTAACGATTTGTAAGCAAACATGCTCACCTTCACCAGTAAAAGGTATGTCTAAGATCTCTTCAACCCGAAAGTCCTCTGGTTGTGACTTGAAGTCACCATCAGAGAGGGGTTTACCATATAGATAATTTAATGTCTTCATGTTTTAACCAGCAGCACGACTGCGTGACTTGAGATCCCTTCTTTGCGCCCCTCAAACCCCAGTTTTTCTGTGGTAGTTGCTTTCACATTAACTTGGTCTAGTTGGGTTTCACAGTCCGTCGCAATATTACCGCGCATCGCATCGATATGAGGTCGCATTTTCGGCGCTTGAGCTACAATGGTGACGTCAATATTCCCAATTTGATAACCTCGAGCCTTCACTTGTTCCATAACACGGCGCAACAAAATACGACTGTCTATATTTTCAAATTCACTCGCGGTGTCAGGAAAGTGTTTACCAATGTCTCCAAGTGCGAGCGCACCTAATAAAGCATCACATAACGCATGAATCGCCACATCTCCATCAGAGTGAGCGATAAACCCCTGTTCATAAGGAATTTTTTCGCCACAAATTGTCAGCGGTCCAGCACCACCAAATTTATGAACATCAAATCCGTGGCCAATTCTAATCATGCTGCTTACCTTGTTGTTGAATAATAAACTCCGCCAGAGGTAAATCCTCCGGAGTGGTGATCTTAATATTATCTGTGCGTGCGGCTATCAACTGAACTGGTTTTTTTTGTAATTCCATCGCTGACGCTTCATCTGTAATATTAGCGCCTTGCGCTAACCCAAGCTCCAGTGCCGCCAATAACTCTTCATACTTAAACATTTGCGGTGTGAAAGCCTGCCATAAAGACTCTCTCGGCACCGTTTTTTGCACCAATTCAGCACCACATTTAATCGTATCTTTAACTCTGGCAGCCAGTATGCCACCTTGTCCCTCATTAACACACTTTGCTATCAAGTGATGAATGTCTTCAAGCGCGACGAGAGGTCGAGCAGCATCATGCACGAGTACCCAATCAGGCTTACTCGAAGCTAACGCTCGTAGAGCGAGCAACACAGAATCAGCACGCTCCTTACCACCGTCACAGTGACCAAAGCGACTGTCCGGCAGCAAGCTCGTAGTAAAATAGCTATCTTCTTTCGATACGGCCACCATGAACTGCTCAACGCCATCCAGTTTCGCTAATTTCTCTAATGTGTGCACTAAAATAGGTTTGCCCAATAAAGGGATATACTGCTTAGGCACCTGTGCCTGCATTCTACTGCCGACACCGGCAGCTGGAATAATAACCGCTAATTTATCGTTTCTTTTCATGGGGTACTTTAGGTAATACGCGGATGAAGGTTTCGCCAGGCTTGATCATGCCAAGCTCATGACGAGCCCGCTCTTCAACCCCTTCGAGGCCCAGCTTGAGATCTTCAATATCCGCTTTGAGTAGTTTATTTCTTTTGCTTAGGTTGGTGTTAGTTTCTTGGTGCGATTTAACTACAGATTTAATCCGCGTGTAATCCTCCACGCCGTTGTGGCCGAACCAGAGTCTATATTGAATAAATAGCGCTAACACGAACAGCGCTAATTGAAAAAATCGCATCGTTTATTCCAAACTTCTACCATTGAGCCACTTTTGGATTATTGACTCGTCTTTATTTTTTGTACGTGTGACCAATTAATCGCACTGGCTAATAACATTTCTCTTAATGTTAGCCTGCGCGGTGGTGCCGCTTTACCGTAATGCCAAGTGTGACCGCAGCACGCAGCAACCATCAAGGCTTTTGTGGGTTTTAACAGCTCAATAGATTGCATCTCCGGTGGCGTTAAGCTGTCACCGTTCATCGCAAACCAGCCAAACTGATTACAATGGACTTTTCCTGAAGCGCAAATTTGATCAACACTATCTAATCGCACAGTAACACCCGAAAGTTCAGCACAAAGAACTGGAGCCACTAACCCAACTTTTACTTTGTTTAAAAAAAATGCCTCATTGGCTACTTTATCACTTTTTGGCTGAGTTTTTTGTTTTGCCAGCCAACAGCCATTAAAGCTGTCTAGTTCAAGCGGTACATCACCATGAATAATGTGAGTAGCAGCACGCTCCACATAATACGGTAGGCTGTTTAACAAACGCTGAAGACGTTGATGATCAGATAATTCAGCAAGTTTTGGCAGTTCTCTGGCATAAAATACATTTACAAGTTCTGCAAACATCAGGCGTGATGCTTCATCATACCAAATTGTATTTTGCTGCTGCTCCAAAACGCCTCCTATCGGTACAATCTATCAACGTAGACCGGTGTACATCCTTTATACACTAGCCATGTTTCAAATCAAAGCAAAGTGCGCAGCTGAATAAGCCTTATGGTTTAGTTCCTAGTTTAGCTTCTCCTTCAGCCATAAACTGGACTACCGAACTACGTTTTTTACCAATTAGGAAACTTCCATCCGTCAAAAACATAAAGTTTTGCCAACACCGTTTGAACACATCAAAGCGGGTCTCAATTACATCATCTCGAGAGAGACAAAAATACACCGTGGTATTGGCTTGCCAATCAAGAAATTGCTCAATCGCTTCTGGAAATTGCTCACCAGCCTCCCAGGGCTGTTCCCAACTAAGGGTTTCTTGCCATGACTCAGCTTTGCCAACCCAATCTGTTTTATCAAAAAAATCTGGGTGATCTTTTTCGTTGCTCACCATGGTGCTCCAAAGCACCGCAGCACGCGCCGCAGACATTGGTTTTATCAATGCCAAATCGGCAGCTTCGATTGGAAGATCTTTATGTTTGAAAACCCAAGCTTTCTTATAATCGTCCAGCGCAATATAATTCATCTTTAAACACCTTCAGTCTTAATGGCACGGATTATAACATTTCAGTCCGTCACGTACGGCTTTTATTTTTTGGAGCTTGAATTAGTGGATATCACACCTGGAATTTACCGCCACTACAAAGGAAAACTTTATCGTGTGCATGCTTTAGCAACACACAGTGAAACGCAGGAAAAACAAGTGGTTTATCAAACCCTATATGGAGATATGAGCTTTTGGGTTAGGCCACTTGAAATGTTTTTAGAAAACGTTATGGTCGAAGGCGAGGCGGTACCTCGCTTTACCTTAATTGAAACCGAAGCAGGGTTGGCAGCGAAAAGCTGATTGTGGCAAGATGCGGTTATCTCATCTGACCACAAGAAGTTGAATTATGTTTAAAGGTACTGATCAATATATTGCTACCTCTGCACTACAACAGGCCGTGAATGCGGCCATCGTATTAGAAAAACCACTCTTAATTAAAGGCGAACCTGGTACAGGCAAAACCTTACTCGCTGAAGAACTTGCTAAAAGTTTAGACACAGAGTTAATCCAATGGCATATAAAGTCAACCACCAAGGCCCAGCAAGGCTTGTACGAATACGATGCGGTCTCGCGTTTGCGCGACAGCCAACTTGGCGACCCTCGCGTTAACGATGTTAGTAACTACATCATCAAAGGAAAATTATGGCAGGCGTTTACCGCCACAAAACGCCCTGTTTTACTCATAGATGAAATCGATAAAGCTGATATTGAATTTCCCAATGATCTACTGTTAGAACTCGATAAAATGGAATTTCACGTTTACGAAACTAACGAGCAAATAAAGGCAAAGGTGCGCCCCATCGTTATTATTACTTCAAATAATGAAAAAGAGCTGCCAGATGCCTTTTTACGCCGCTGCTTTTTCCATTATATCGACTTCCCAAGCAAAGAAGAGATGCAGCAAATTGTGGATGTGCATTTTCCACATATTAAATCGAGCTTGGTACAACGTGCTCTTGAAAGCTTTTTCCAATTACGCGACACACCAAACTTAAAGAAAAAGCCCAGTACGAGTGAGCTGCTTGACTGGTTAAAACTATTGCTCGCAGAAGATATTTCCCCTGAGACATTACACGATAAATCCAATCAAGGTGGCTTGATGCCATTATTCGGCGCACTACTTAAAAATGAACAAGATGTTTCTTTGGTTGAAAAACTCGCCTTTATGAGCCGACGCTGATCATGCTTATTGATTTTGTACTCACACTTAGACGTTACGGTATTAAAGCAAGTTTGCGAGAATTACTGGACTGTCTAGAAGCACTTGATAAAGAGGTGTGCTTTGCCGATCTGGACGGCTTTTACTTTTTGGCAAAAATCATCTTCGTGAAAGATGAAACTTTGTTTGATAAATTCGATCGTGCGTTTGCTGATTACTTTGAGGGAATAGACTCAATAGACCTCTTCTCAAAACTTCAACAGCAGCAATTACCTGAGGACTGGCTGCGTAAAGAGTTTGAGAAATCACTGTCTGAAGAAGAAAAAGCCAAACTCAACGCAATGGGTGGACTCGATAAGCTCATTGAAACGTTGAAAGCACGCTTGGCAGAGCAACAAAAACGTCACGCTGGCGGCAATAAGTGGGTTGGTACAGGGGGCACTTCGCCTTTTGGGGCTTACGGCTATAATCCTGAGGGGATCCGCATTGGCCAAGATGGAAATCGCCATCGCAGAGCAGTAAAAGTTTGGGACAAACGGCAATACCGCAACCTCGATTGTAATACTGATATTAGCAGCCGCAATATCAAATTGGCTCTTAAGCAGTTGCGTAAATTTGCACGCAGCGGGGCAAGTGATCAGCTTGATCTGAATGAGACCATTCGTGCCACCGCAAGACAAGGCGGCATGTTAGATGTAAAAATGGCACCAGAGCGACATAACTCAGTTAAAGTCTTGATGCTGTTTGATATTGGTGGCTCCATGGATGACCATATCCAGCTATGTGAGCAACTTTTTAGTGCCGCACACGGTGAGTTTAAGCATCTTGAATTTTTTTACTTCCATAATTGTGTATACGAACATGTTTGGCACGATAATGACCGTCGTGACAGCGAATTGCTTGACACTTATCAGCTAATTAACCGTTATGGCTCAGACTATCGGCTAATATTTGTTGGTGACGCGACAATGGGCCCCTATGAAATCACCTATCCCGGCGGTAGCGTAGAGCATTGGAATCAAGAGGCTGGAGCCACGTGGCTGAACCGTTTAACCAATCACTTTAGTAAGGTGGGTTGGCTTAATCCTCAGCCGCAAAGTTATTGGTCTTACTACCATTCAATCGAGCTAATAAATCAATTAATGCAAGACCGAATGTATCCGCTAACAATTGAGGGATTAAGTCAGGCGTTTAAAGAGTTAAGCTAAAAGAGTCTTGCTTGCAAGGAAAGCGTCTTGCAAGCAATGATGCGAGGTTACTCATTCGCTTCAATAGGTTCTAATTGTAGTTTTGAAGCAATCAATACGGCTTGGGTACGATTATAGACCCCTAGCTTTCTGAAAATAGCAGTAATGTGTGCCTTTACCGTCGCTTCTGAGATATTTAATTCATAGGCAATTTGTTTATTTAACAGGCCTTCATGAAGGTATTGCAATACTTTATATTGCTGCGGTGTTAATGACGCAACCTGCTGCGCAAGCTCTTTATCTTCCCCCTCTAGCTCTGCGACTTTGTCTTTCATCCCTTCTGGTAACCAACTTTCTCCATCAAGCACTTGTTCGATAGCTTCTGTAATTTGCTCGACCGATGCTGCTTTTGGGATAAACCCCATCGCACCATAACCCATCACCTTTGAGATGATTGAAAGATCTTCGCTTCCCGACACGACAACAACAGGGAGGCTTGGGTGATCCTCTCGGATCCGAATTAGTCCATATAAATCACCATTGCCCGGCATATGTAAGTCGAGCAGCAATAGGTCTAGTTCTTCTTGTTGTTGTAAGACCGAGAGCGTAGTGTCAAAGTTTTCAGATTCGAATACCTCTAGCCCTTCAAATTGCGCTTTTAGAGCCCCCTTAAGCGCCTCTCGAAATAGAGGATGATCATCCGCGATTAAAAACTGATACATGCTATGCTCCTAAAAAATCGGCTGTTATCGTAAAGATAACAGCCGTTATAGTATGTTTATATTAGGTCGCAATTCAAGTCATTCTGTTAACGATTTAATCTATTCTCGATTAATTCATCAACAACACTTGGATCAGCAAGGGTAGAAGTATCACCTAATTGCTGATATTCATTCGCAGCTATTTTACGTAAAATGCGGCGCATAATTTTACCGGAGCGCGTTTTAGGCAGACCTGGAGACCACTGGATCATATCTGGGGTTGCTATTGGGCTTAACTCTTTCCTAACCCAACTTCTCACTTCCTTGGTTAACTCATCAGACACCATAACGCCTTCGTTTGGTGTGATGTAAACATAAATACCTTGGCCTTTGATGTCATGTGGGTATCCTACCACGGCCGCTTCAGCAACCGCCTCATGGGCAACTAACGCACTTTCGATTTCAGCAGTTCCCAAACGATGACCTGAAACGTTAAGTACATCATCAACACGACCTGTGATCCAATAGTAACCATCCTCGTCCCGACGGCAACCATCGCCCGTAAAATATACGCCCGGATAAGCAGAGAAATAGGTTTGTTCAAAACGTTCATGATCGCCATACACGGTACGCGCTTGAGAGGGCCAGCTATCCAAAATTACCAGATTACCTTCCGTTGCACCTGTAAGCGTATTACCTTCTGCATCAAATAGTGCAGGAGCAATACCAAAGAATGGACGGGTCGCAGAACCCGGCTTAAGTGCCGTTGCACCAGGTAATGGCGTGATCATGATGCCGCCCGTTTCGGTTTGCCACCAAGTATCTACGATTGGACACTCACTATTACCAATTTGTTCGTAATACCAAGACCAAGCCTCTGGATTAATTGGTTCACCAACCGAACCCAAGATACGTAAACTATCGCGCTTTGAACTTGCAGTCGGCTCGTCACCTTTAGCCATCAAAGCACGGATAGCGGTAGGCGCGGTGTAAAGAATAGTAACGCCATGTTTATCAACAATCTCACCCATACGCCCAGACGTTGGATAGGTTGGCACGCCTTCGAATACAACTTGAGTACAACCATTCACAAGTGGACCATAGGCAATATAACTGTGTCCGGTGATCCAACCGACATCAGCACTACACCAGTAGATATCGTCTTCTTGAAGGTCAAATACATACTCATGTGTCATAGAAGCATACACTAGGTATCCACCCGTAGTATGAACAACCCCTTTTGGTTGACCCGTTGAACCCGAGGTATAAAGAATAAATAGCGGATCTTCCGCATTCATCATTTCAGGTTCACATTCCGCAGGTTTATCAGCAACTAATTCATGCCACCATACATCATGCGCATTCCATTCAACATCACCACCGGTCAGTTGATGTACCACAACATGCTCTATGCTGGTTACACCAGCTTGCGCTACCGCCTCATCGACATTTGCTTTTAATGGAACACAGTTCCCACCACGGCGTCCTTCATCGGAGGTGATGACCACTTTAGCACCAGAGTCTTTAATGCGATCTGCAATTGCTGAAGGCGAAAACCCTCCAAAAACCACCGAATGGATGGCACCAATCCTAGCACAAGCTTGCATTGCGTAGATTGCTTGAGGTGTCATAGGCATATAAATAGCGACACGATCGCCTTTTTGTACACCCAAGTGCTTCAAACCATTTGCCAATTTGGCGACTTCGTCATGAAGTTGCTGGTAGGTAATATTTTCTGTTTGTTCCGGGTTATCACCTTCCCAAATCAATGCAACCTTATCGGCGCGCTTTTCGAGGTGTCTATCGATACAGTTATAAGAGGCATTTAGTACGCCGTCTTCATACCATTTAATATTGATATGGCCTTTGTCGAATGAGGTATTTTTAACTTTGCTATAGGGTTTGAACCAATCTAAACGTTGACCGTGCTCTTTCCAAAACTCTGCGGGGTCATCAACCGACTTTTGATATAGTTCTTGGTATTGTTCGTCGTTGATTAATGCGGCGTTCTTGATTTTTTCAGGAACTGAATAAATGCTCTGTGACATAGTCATCTCCATTATATTTAGAGGTCTAGGTCTGCTAGACACGCTTTTCATAAGGATCACCCAGCCTTGGGTGTTTAAGTATTAGACCTTAGTTGTAGAACCTATGAAAACGAATAAGTTTCATCGCAACAAATGCTTTGTTACCAATTTAAAATTTACAGCAAAGCCCAAATTCTCGGGTCGCAAACCATCTACCACCTTAGTCTAATAGACCAATAGATAATTGAGTAAAAACCCACCTTCCACAACAGTTAGTGTTGATTTAAATGAATATCAGCTGATGCTGACTGTCAGGCACAGCAATTGAGGAACAGGATTATGACAACGAATAACATTAATAAAAAACTGCTTGCGGTTGCTATCAGCAGTCTTTGTGCGCTTCCTGCCACAGCAGCTGAGATTGGCGACACGAAAGTAAATTACGGTGGTTATATAAAACTTGATGCAATTTGGAGTGACTTTTCTGATGGCTCGTTAGGTGCACAACATATAGGTCGAGATTTTTATGTCCCAGGCACCATTCCTGTTGGCACAAACTCAAGCAGCGACGCTGTTTTTGATATGCATGCTCGTCAATCTCGCTTCAATTTGGCCACCGATACCAAGCTTGATGATGGCAGTAGTATCAAAACTAGAATTGAATTAGATTTTATTGCTTCTGTCGGCGGTAATGAGCGTGTCAGTAACTCCTACTCCCCTCGTATTCGACAAGCTTTTGTTACCTATAAAGGCTTTTTATTTGGTCAAGCTTGGTCAAACTTCCAAAATGTAAGTGCACTACCAGAAACTTTGGACTTTGTAGGCCCTGCAGAAGGTACCGTGTTTGTACGTCAAGCAATGGCAAAATACACCACAGGCAACTGGTCTTTTTCAATCGAAAACCCTGAAAGCACAGTAACTACAGCCGATAGCGGTCGAGTAGTAACGGATGATGCGAGCATGCCTGATTTTACGGCTCGCTACACACATAATGCAGACTGGGGGCATATCGCGGTAGCTGCCCTTGCTCGGCAGATCACTTATAAAGTGGGTGGAGCTGATGAATCTGAAAGCTCATTTGGGATCAGTGCATCTGGCCGTGTCAATTTTGGCAAAAATAACCTGAAGTTTATGCTCACTCAAGGTCAAGGACTTGGCCGCTACATAGGACTAAATGTTGCTAATGGTGCTGTGTACGATGGCAATTCATTGCATGCAATTGACTCAACATCTGGTTTTGTTGCATATCAACACAATTGGAATGATCAATTCCGCTCTACATTTTTATACTCATTTTTTAATGCTGACAACGAAAGTAATCTACTGGCGGTAACGGGAGATCCTACAAAATCAAGCATAAGTTACAGTGCTAATTTACTTTATTCTCCAGTGAAGAAGCTGACTTTTGGTGCTGAATATAAAATCGGTACTCGTGAGACTGAAAGTGGCTTAGAAGGCGATTTAGACAGACTACAGCTTTCTGTAAAATACGTGTTCTAATTTTACAATAAACTGTATTGATCCAACTGTAAGCGGCTAATATGCCGCTTTTTTGTTGTTATACCAGCTTGCTTTATTAGAACTTTGAAATTCTATCAATTACTATCTTGTAATCGGAGAGAGTCCATATATGGTATTAGAGACCATGCTCTGTTAATACCCGGTTTGGCATAGTTATTATGCGCTACTAAAAGTGAACTAAACGCAGTGTTCACCTGAATTTTTGCCAAATATAAAAAACCCCACACGCTGGCGGGGTTTTTCAGTATAGTGAAGCACGTTACTACTGCGCTTTTGCATCCTTCATATAATCAAAGAATTTACTGTCTGGCGATAGCACCATTACGTCATTCTTATTTTTGAAGGTATTTTTATACGCCTCGAGTGAACGTACAAAGCCAAAAAACTCAGGGTCTTTATTGTATGCTTTAGCATAAATGTTAGCAGCTGTTGCATCACCAAGACCACGAACAGCACGAGCATTACGCTCGGCATCTGCAAGCATTACAGTTACCCTGCGGTCTACATCTGCGCGAATTTTCTCTGCCTGTTCTTGACCTTCAGAGCGGTGCTCTTTTGCTACAGCCTGACGCTCCGCACGCATACGCTGGAAAATTGAATTACTTACTTCATTAGGAAGGTTGATTTGCTTAACACGGACGTCTAGCACTTCAATACCTAGCTCAGTTGCACTTTCGGATGCTTGAACAAGGGCTTCTTCCATCAGCTCGCTTCGCTCGCCCGACACAATCTCTTTAATTGTACGAGAACCAAAGTTTGTTCTAAGTCCATTGTTCACCTTTTGCTTCAGTAGCGTTTCAGCATATTGCTTGTCACCACGAGCACGAAGATAATAAGCGCTGAAGTCATTTACGCGCCATTTTACGTATGAATCAACAATAAGGTCTTTTTTCTCGCTGGTAACAAAACGGTCAGGTTGTCCATCCAATGTTTGTATACGCGCATCGAGTTTACGAACTTGGCTAAAAAATGGCACTTTAAGGTGAAGCCCTGGCTCATACACCAAAGCATCTCCATTTGCGTCTTTTTGTACCTTACTGAATAGCAAGACAATCGCTCTTTGTCCTTCGTTTACAACGAAAATACCAGAGAAAGACATGATCACGGCAGTGATTAATAGAATGAGACTAAAATTCTTCATATTCATTATCTCCCGTTACCGAATCTATCGCGATTAAATCTATCATTGCTGGAGTTCACAGAGCTGTTTTGCTGCTGATTACCTTCTATCGTTCTGCGCAGTTGTTCGATGTCACTTTGACTCGGCAAGCGTACTGGAGAAGAGCCGCTAGCATGTGATTGCATGATTTTATCTAGTGGCAGATACAACATGTTATTGCCGCCTTCAACATCAACCAAAACTTTAGAACTTTGACCTAAAATTTGCTCCATAGCATCAATATATAAACGCTTACGTGTTACTTCTTTTGCCGCTTGATATTCTGGTAAAAGCTTTTCGAAACGCTCAACTTCACCTTGAGATTCTAGAATGATCCGTTCTCTGTATGCTTCAGCTTCCTGAGTCATACGAGTCACTTGACCACGAGCACGAGGCTCAATCTCTCTTGCGTATGCTTCCGCTTCGCGAATAAAGCGCTCTTCATCTTCCTGTGCTGCAATGGCATCGTCAAACGCGTCTTTTACTTCCGCAGGAGGACGAGAATCTTTAAAGTTAACGTCAGTCACAATCAAGCCTAGATTGTAAGGTTCGATAATGCTGTTCAGCTCATCCCATGTACGCTGACGCACTACTTCACGACCAGTAGTAAGTACTTGATCCATGCGCGAGTGACCAACAACGTAACGTAGAGCACTATCTAGCGCTTGTTGCAAACTATGATCCGCATCTGTCACACTAAAACGATATAGTGTTGGATCGACAACACGGTATTGCACTTCAAACTCCACGCTGACTACGTTTTCGTCTTCTGTCAGCATAAAACCTGATGCTGAAAGTGACCGCACGGCTTCGATATCTACAGGAATAACACGTTCAATAAACGTGGCCTTCCACCGCAGACCGGGTTCTGCAATACGATCAAATTTCCCGAACTGCAATACGATCCCACGTTCGGCTTCTTTGACGGTATAAATACCGCTTAATGCCCATACAATAACAGCAATAATTAAAATAAAGACGAAGCCCGCTCCGCCTAGTCCGCCGTTACCACCTTTTCCCGGTTTTCCACCGAAGATACCACCGAACTTATTGCCAAATTTACGGAATACTTCATCTAGATCAGGTGGGCCTTGATCCCGCCCTCCGCGGTTTTTCCACGGATCGTTATCATTGCCATTATTACCCGGTTCGTTCCAGGCCATAGCTATACTCCATTGTTATTTAAATGAATTAGGTTAAATCTAACAAAAATCGAGCGACTCTCATATAAAAATACGCTCGAAATTAACGATTTTTAACTGCCAGTGACTAAATCATTGAGATTTTGCCCAAATTCTTTATTGAGCTTTTCCCATTCAATCTGTGGCATTCTTACTGAAACAAGCCAATTGCCTTGCTCATCATAGCCTTTTTCGTTGACCGCATTAAGCTCAAACAAAGCGCCACGCAAACGCCCAAGTGCAGGAGGCACAGCCAGCTCGGCGGTAAAAACTGTTTTAGCTAACAGCTCTTTAATCGCATCGAACAACAGCGAAACTCCAGCCCCCGTATGTGCACTGAGCCACACTCGGACAGGTTTTCCCTCGTCATCCCTATCTATTCTAGGCGCAACATCGTCCATTAGATCAATTTTGTTGTAGACCAAAAGCTGAGGAATGTCATTTGCTTCAATTTCCTCTAGAACCAATTGTACCTGTTCTATATTTTCTTTTCTTCTTGGATCTGCAACATCAATCACATGGAGCTGTAAATCTGCTTCTCGTGTTTCTGTTAGTGTTGCCTTGAACGCCGCGACTAGGTCATGCGGTAAGTGGCGAATAAACCCCACGGTATCCGCTAAAATAACAGCACCAACATCGTCAATTTCAATCTTTCGTAGTGTCGGGTCTAGTGTTGCAAACAGCTGATCTGCAGCATACACCTCTGCATCCGTAATGTGGTTAAATAAGCTCGATTTGCCAGCGTTGGTGTAACCAACAAGCGAAACGGTTGGAATTTCATTGCGACTTCGCGCTCGACGCCCCTGCTCTCGAACAATAGCCACTTTTTCTAGTCGCTTGCGAATACTTTTTATCCGCTCTCGTAGTAAACGCCTATCAGTTTCAAGCTGTGTTTCACCGGGGCCTCTTAAGCCGATCCCCCCTTTTTGCCTTTCTAAGTGCGTCCACCCGCGTATTAAGCGTGTTGAGATATGCCTAAGCTGAGCAAGCTCAACTTGTAATTTACCTTCATGGGTTCGCGCCCTTTGGGCAAAAATGTCTAAGATCAGTGTAGTCCTATCTAACACCCGACACTTACAAATGCGTTCTAAATTGCGCTCTTGTGAGGGACTGAGTTGGTGGTTAAATATGATGACATCTGCGTTGTGGATATTGACAATCTCGGCAATTTCTTCAGCTTTACCCGTTCCGACGAACAACTTCGCATGAGGTGCTTGACGGCTGCCTTGCACAACCGCCACACTACTAACACCAGCAGAAGAAACTAGCATTTCCAATTCACGTAGATCTTCTCGATCACCCTCATGTGGAAATTCTATATGAACCAAGACTGCCTGTTCGCCGGCTTCGTAACGGTCAAACAAGCATTAAGCTCCTACTAATTAAAATCAATAATTACCTTCTTCATTCTGGTCACTCGCGTCACTTCCAGTTGCATTTTGGAAATTTACCGCACGAGCAGGAACCACAGTGGAGATGGCATGTTTATAAACCATTTGGTTTACCGTGTTTTCAAGTAAGATCACAAACTGGTCAAATGACTGGATCTTACCCTGCAATTTAATACCATTTACTAAAAAAATTGAGACAGGAATGCGCTCACGACGCAAGACATTCAAAAATGGGTCTTGTAAAGATTGGCCTTTTGCCATTTTCTTATCCTTCGTTTTAGGTGTTATTATGTCAGGTCGTTGATTTAATCAGAACACGCTGATTTAACAACTACTATTAGCTTAGCGAAGTTAGAACACGTTGCAAGTTTTCTTGACCATCGGTGTCAAGCCAAGTTACATCTTGCCACCCCCTCAGCCAAGTTAATTGCCGTTTCGCCAGTTGTCTGGTAGCTGCGATGCCTTTGAAAACCATTTCTTCATAATCGCATTCGCCAGCTAAATACTCCCACATTTGCCGATATCCAACACATCGAATTGACGGCAAATCAGGATGTAAATCTTTTCGATTATATAGGGTCAAAACTTCATTTTTAAAGCCTTGTTCCAACATTATTTTAAATCTTTTTTCTATACGTTGGTGCAAGACTTTTCGGTCACTTGGCGCTATCGCAAATTGATGAAATTGATACGGTAATACCGCTTGTTTCGTTTGCTGTAGTTCGGTCATCGTTTTACCACAAATACGATAGACTTCTAGCGCTCGATTTATCCGTTGTGAGTCATTTTCACTAATTTTTAGTGCCGCTTCAGGGTCAATCTCTGTTAATTGCTGATGTAGACCCGGCCACCCAATCTGTTGCGCCTCAAGTTCAAGTGCAGCTCTTACCTCAGCGTTGGCCTCAGGTAATGGCGAAAGCCCCTCTATCAACCCTTTAAAATACATCATAGTGCCACCAACCAAGATGGGCACCTTTCCACGTTGATGCAGATCATCAATCAGTCTGATAGCGTCAGCACGAAACTCTGCCACCGAATAACTTTGCGCAGGGTCAATAATATCAATGAGGTGATGTGGTGCCATTGCTTGCTCTTGCGCGCAAGGCTTAGCCGTACCAATGTCCATGCCACGATACACTAACGCAGAGTCTACACTGATGATTTCGGTGTTAAGCGTTTGGCATAATTCTATCGCTAACGCAGTTTTCCCCGCAGCTGTCGGCCCCATTAGGGTGATGACAGGTAACTTGTTCACATCTAACCTACTAATAAACTACACTAATCTTATATTATAGCTGATTGTGCATCGGAATTAATACCTACTTCTTAGGCAAATTAATCAACACTCAAAAAGCGTACTAACTTATGGCCATCTATTGTAGCAGCATTTTCATGAATGCGAGCCAAACATGCCGTGTTTGAAAGCATTTTATCTTTAACTAAATCAAAGTGCTGACTATCAAAATAAGCGCTAGGCGTGGTTGTCTCAAGCCATTGTAACCAGATAGTGAGCTCAGCTTCCGGTTCCGGCTCCAACATCGCTTTTGAGATTTCCCCCACATCGATGCTGTATAGCGATACAGGAAGTTTTTTAACTAAAATGTGAGTATCGAATAGCTCGATAGAAAAGCCTAAAATCGCGAGCCAAGTTTGCCGTTGCTGAAGAGCAGCAAGTGCGGTTTTATCCAGTTTAATTCGCACAGGTAACAACAATGCTTTACCTTGCAGCGTGCCGTCTTGCTCAATTTGCGCTTGCCAGTAAGGCAACAGGCCATGCTTACAGTCCCCAAACCGCAGCTGATTATCTTGTTCGAGTATTACTTTGCCATGAGGCAACGACATCCAACTGGATTTAGCAGCCAAGCTTGGCGCTTTGGTCAGTTGCTCAGTAGGTATTGTCGACTCAGCTATCGTATCAAAGTGCTGCATCTGTTGATGTGACAGGCCTTGATAAAGCTGATTAACATTTACCTGTTTCTTTTTACTCGCGGCGCTATCTGTACGACCACGGCTTGCTTTTGGTGTTTGTGTGGCGAGACTCGGGTACTGACTAGTGCTTTCATGTCTATGAGATGGCGCTTTAGGTTGGAGTGTTGAGCGATAGCTTTGATGATAAGTCTCATCTTGTTGCTCTTGAGGTGTAAATAAAGGCGTCTCAGAGCTAGGTCTGGGCAGCGATACGGTATCATTATCGCAAGATAACTCCGTTTGCGCTGTTGCAACTTGCTTAATCGCTTGAACAATAAAATCATGTACTAAACGTGCTTGATGAAAGCGCACTTCGTGTTTAGCTGGGTGGACATTTACATCGACTTGCCGAGGGTCAAGCTCTAGATAGACAACAAACCCAGGAAGTTCTTCATGACCAATTGATTCATCAAATGCTTGGCGGATCGCGTGGAGGATAAGCTTATCTCGCATCATACGACCATTTACGTAAGTATATTGGGTCGAGTTAGTAACGCCTGCTGGTAACACCCAACCAAATAGTCTTAGACCTTCGTGGCCTGATTCGATGAAGCTGGCGTGCTGTGAAAACACCTTGCCACCAACTTGTGCTACCCGTTGCACTCCATGCTCCATCGCGCGCGGTCGGTATTGGCGAACCACTTTTTGATTATGAGTTAAGGTTATTGCAATATCAAAACGGCTCAGTGCGATCCGCTTTACCAATTCATCAATGTGGCTAAACTCCGTTTTCTCGGTTCGTAAAAACTTCCTCCGCGCTGGTGTATTGAAGAATAAGTCCTTTACCTCGATTGTAGTACCGTCTGGGTGCGCCGTTGGCTGGATCTGAACGGCCATATCTCTGCCTTCAGCAAAAGCCTGCCAAGCCGTTTCCTGAGTGCTCGGCTTAGAGCTTAGTGTCAGGCGTGACACTGAGCTAATAGATGCCAAGGCTTCACCTCTAAAACCAAGCGATGCAATACACTCAAGGTCATCTAAACTTTTCAGTTTACTGGTGGCATGACGCGACAGTGCCAGCATAAGTTCATCTTTAACGATCCCTTTGCCATTATCACGGATGCGGATCAGCTTGTGACCACCACGTTCAATGTCTATTTGAATTCTGGTTGCCCCAGCGTCGATACTGTTTTCCACCAGCTCTTTTACCACTGAAGCCGGACGTTCTACCACTTCACCTGCGGCAATTTGGTTAGCCAGCCGAGCTGGAAGCACTTCTATTGTCATGGTTTACGCTTTTGGGATAGTTAATACTTGGCCGATAAACAAGGTATTGTTTTTTAAGTTGTTTGCTTTTTTAAGAGCTCCGACTGTTATGCCATAACGGCTGGCTAACACACTCAGAGATTCACCACTTTTTACCTTATGGGTTACCGGCTTGTTAGACTGCATACGAGCAAACAGCGAGTTGTCAGGTGGGTTTTTCTCATAATACCCCTTGATAGAACTAAAAATAGCGCGGGCTAGGCGTTCTTGATAATGAGGTGAAGTTAATAACTTTTCCTCTCTTGGATTCGAGATAAACCCGGTTTCCACTAAAATCGACGGAATATCAGGGGACTTTAGCACGCCAAAATTTGCAGCTTGAGGGCGGCTTTTATGCATTTTTGCGACCTTTTTTAGCTCCTTCACAACTTCTTCAGCAACCTGAAATCCGGTTTTCATCGAGTGCTCCATCGACATATCAAGCAGTGCTTTGGCAAGGTATTTCTCATTTGCTGTATCTTTGATTAGATCCGCGGCTCCTCCTAAAAGTTGAGAGTGCTTTTCTTTATCTTCCAACCATTTACCGATTTCAGAGTTAGCTCTTCGTAGCGACAGTACCCATACCGATGCCCCACTCGGTTGTGGACTGGTAAAAGCATCAGCATGAATGGAAACAAAAAAGTCGGCTTTTCTCTCTCTTGCTCTTGCCGTTCGGGTATTTAACTTTAAGTAGTAGTCTCCTGTACGAATGAGTTTCGCACTCATGCCCGGTTGGCTGTCAATTAATCTCGCTAAACGTTTTGCAATTTGTAACGTCACTAGCTTTTCATAAATACCTGATGGCCCAATGGAGCCAGGGTCTTCCCCCCCATGGCCTGCATCAATGGCAATCACAATATCTCTATCCTGTACTAGCGTTTTTCGCGGAGCAGCTGTTTTGTTATCGCTATAGGCACTTGTTTGTTTGCCATATAAATCTACCACCAGACGGTTTTTATATGGCCCTGTTGGTGCGAGTGCAAATACCTTTGGAGTGGCACTGCGACTTAATTCAACCACAATTCTCGCTGATTGACTGTTTTTAGGTTTACTATGGCGAATTTTGTTAATCACCCGGTGCTCATCGGCAATATTTGGGAAGTTTTTTTTCTGTTTAGTGCCTTCGAGATCAATCACCAAGCGTAAGGGATTTTTTAACACAAAGTAGCTGTAATCCGGCTTTTTACTCATATCGAAAACGATACGAGTACTTTCTGGCGAAGGCCACACACGTACACTCTCAATGGCATTTTGAGCAACGCTGTGCATGCTTATAACCAGCATGCACAAAAAAATAAAAAAATACTTACTGTTGAGATGATTACGCATAGTCTTGTAATTGTTTTAGTAACGCCTCACCGCGACTAGACTTCGCCTGAAGAATAGCCTGACGACCTTCACCTGCGTATTGCATCGTAATGTCGATATCAGGGCTTGGTATGAACCCTTCCCCTTTTTCTGGCCATTCAACAACACAAATAGCATGGTTTGCGAAGTAGTCTCGGATCCCCATATATTCCAGCTCTTCTGGAGAACCTAGTCGATACAAATCAAAATGATATATTGAGACATCTTCTAATTCATAAGGTTCAACCAAGGTATAGGTAGGACTTTTTACCTTACCTGAATGACCAAGGCTTTGCACTATTCCACGGGTAAGTGTGGTCTTTCCTGCGCCCAAATCACCATGTAAAAACAACACGGCACCTTGGCGGACAACTTGGGCAATTTTATTACCCATCGCAACTGTTGCTGGCTCATCAGCCAAATCGAATTTAATATGTCCTGTTGTCACCCTAAAATACCTCGAATATGTTCGAATAAATCCCCGGCTAGCATACCTTTTGCACCATCATCAGCGGCCTGTTCAGCAGCTAAACCATGAATATACACGGCCAGGTTTGTGGCCGCAAATGCTTCCATTCCTTGCGCTAATAAGCCGCCTATAATACCAGATAATACATCCCCCATCCCAGCACTTGCCATTGCGGCGCAACCTGAACGGTTGATATTTATGCTTTGCTGTTGTGCCACTAGACTACCTGGCCCTTTTAACACAGTAGTTGCTTGGTATTGCTTGCTAATATTTGATACCACTGCAAATCTATCAGCTTCATCTACTTTTGCGTTTACATTTTTCAATAACCGCCTTGCTTCGCCAAGATGAGGCGTTAATACCCAGTTTGACCTTGCAACAGGCTCTTTAGCTAGCAAATTTAGGCCATCAGCATCGAGCACTAATGGTAATTTGGTTTGTATTACTTTTCGAAACAAACTTTGCGCCCACAGATCTTGCCCAAGCCCTGGGCCTAGTACCACCACACTTGCCTTGTTAAGCAGCGGTAATAATGCTTCAGCCGTTGCCACGGCATGCACCATCAATTCATAACGACCATATAACACCGCGGCGGTATTATCTGGGTGTGTTGCCACCGAAACTAACCCAGCTCCGGCTCTCAATGCGGCTTCTGCGGCTAACCGAACCGCTCCAGCCATGCCATGATTACCACCTATCACTAACACATGGCCATGTGAATTTTTATAACTATCAAGTGCTCTTTGCGGCCTTGTTGCCATCAAAGTTTCATGATTTAAGAAATTCGAGGTTGCTGTAACCTGTGAATTAAATGCTTTATCAACACCCAGACCTGCGAGTAATAAATTACCCACAAAACGTTTAGCTGTGCCACTTAACAAACCTTGTTTGAGGGCGATAAAAGTAACCGTTGTAGATGCCATCAGTGCCGATGGCGCAACTTCTCCAGTTGTTGCATTTACACCGCTAGGCACGTCGAGTGCTACTTTCCTGATAGGGAGATTATTAATGCAGTCAAAGCAAGTACGTACATGCTCCGGTAGCTCACCGCGAAATCCAGTTCCAAATACAGCATCGACCACGGTCGTAAATTGGCTCAGGTCTATTTCATTATATGTAGACACCAACTTCCCATGGTATTGACGGTATGCCTGCTGGGCATCTCCAGCTAAGCGTTTAGGTTCAAACAATGTCAGTACAGTTACGGCAATACCAGCCTCCCAACACAGCTGCGCAACTATAAAACCGTCGCCAGCATTATTTCCCTTACCAGTGATAACGAGCACCTTTTCATGGGATGACATTGTGTCATTCACATAAGAAAATGCGGCATGACCTGCACGACGCATCAGCGTGGTTAAGTTAGTACCAGATAATTTAGCGGCTTGACCTTCGTATTGCTGTACTTGCTGGGATGTGTAGGCAACTTGTGGTAAATTATCCGAGTATTCATTAGCCATTATTTCTTCCTGTGACAACCAATAACATTAATTATAGTGAACTTGCCGAACAAATTAAGCAATGGGGCCAAGCACTTGGCTTTGCAGAAGTGGGTATCACAGACATTGATCTGAGCCAGCACGAGGCGCAGTTACAACGGTGGTTGGATGCCGGCTACCATGGTGAAATGGCTTATATGGCTGCACATGGAATGAAACGAGCTCGCCCTCAGGAGCTGGTTCAAGGAACACAACGTATTATTTCAGTAAAAATGAATTACCTCCCTCCCGATGCCAGTTTTGCCAAGGCATTGGGAAATAAAACAACGGCTTATATTTCACGCTATGCACTAGGTAGAGACTATCATAAAGTGATGCGTAATAAACTAAAACAGCTTGGTAAAATGATAGAGCAGCAAGTTGGGTCTCTAGGCTTTAGGCCATTTGTCGATTCAGCACCTGTTCTAGAGCGTCAAATAGCACAAAAAGCGGGGTTGGGCTGGCAAGGGAAAAATAGCTTAGTCATCAATAAGCAAGCAGGCTCTTGGTTTTTTCTTGGTGAGCTTTTTGTTGATATTCCACTGCCAATCGACAAACCTCATGAAGATGAAGGATGTGGTCGATGTACAGCTTGTCTGACTCTATGTCCAACCGGTGCTATTGTCGCTCCTTATGTTGTCGATGCTAGACGTTGTATTTCATACCTAACGATAGAGCTACAAGGGGCTATTCCTGAGCAATTTCGTGCAAAAATAGGCAACCGAGTTTATGGCTGCGACGACTGCCAATTGGTTTGCCCTTGGAACCGCTACGGGCAACTGACCCAAGAAGACGACTTTCTTCCTCGGCAGCACCTTAAAGATAAAGATCTATTGTCATTGTTTGCTTGGAGTGAAGAAACATTTTTAAAAAATACAGAAGGCAGCCCAATACGTCGAATTGGACACGAGCGATGGCTACGCAATTTAGCCGTAGGCCTTGGTAATGCTCCGTATAACGAGGAAATAGTTCGAGCATTAGAAGACAAGCGTCAAAGCACCACCGCGCTGGTGATCGAGCATATAGATTGGGCACTGCAACAACAAAGGGACAAATGTGCTCAATCTACACGTAAAAATGAAAGATTAATCCGTATCATAGAAAAAGGACTGCCACGTGATGCGTAACCTAAGCTCCGCTTCGCAATTTACGTCTTTCTTTTATCGCTCAGCCCGACGCGAGAGTACTTTTAAGTCTTCTTCAATATCATGAAAGGCAGCTCTCACTTCATGAACGCTGGCTTCTCGGGCAACAGAGCTTTGAATTGCTTTATCTACATTTTGATATATAAACTGCTCCTGATCCTCGTCTAGCCCCATTGTAGGGATCCGCGCTTCGAACAGCTCTTGTAGCACTCTAAACACTTTTTCATTTTCTTGACGATTTTTATCAAGTAGCGAAATCATACTTTTGAACTTGCCCTGCACCATTGTGATTGCCGCTTCTAAGTCTTCTCGTTGCTGCGTTAGTTTTCTTTTTGTAAGTATCGCAAGAAGCTGCTGCTCAGTAACACTGGCTATAAAACAGATATGATCTCGTAAGCGACCATGTTTTTCTTGGTCGTCACTGGGCATATTCAAAATCAAGATACTCAGCCAAGGGTAATTTACCAAAATACGATTTGTGAATTCATGTAATCTCCCCTTGGTATGAAGAATTTCAAATAATTCAATCACGATAGGTGAACATATTCCGGTTGTTGCAAAATGATGTTTTTGTCCTTCAAGCCTTACCTCTACATTGCAATTTAGCCCTAGTCCTTTCAAACATTGGCACAGTGCAGCAGCAAGCCTTGGGATCGAGTCAATTTCCCCTATTTGCTCAATATAATTGACGATTTGACCCATCTCGCTACTATTTGCCATGGCGCTAAACGCGGTAGAAGTAGCGTCTTCAACCTGCTGTGCGAGCACATCTTTTTCTTTGAGCATCTGACTTAAATGTTGTAACTTGGCTTTTAATTCCCCTTGCCCAAATGGTTTAACAATATAATCCTCAGCACCTACTGAATACCCTTCCATACGCTCTTCAACTGATCCTCTTGCAGAGACAAACATGACGATAATGTGCTGGGTGTTCGGGTTGGCTTTTATTGCTTTACACACCTCATAGCCATTCATCTTCGGCATGCTCACGTCCAGTAAAATAACCTGAGGGTCAAACTCCTCAACAACGCCAAGACACGCCTTTCCACTCTCAACCGTTTTAAGCTCAAAGTCTAAATCTTCAAGAATTTCTTCAATGATTTCTAAATTAAACGGCTCGTCATCCACCGCCAAGATTCTTTGTAACGCCATAGGTGCTATCCTTTACTGGTATATGACAGTATTAAGTACACATCACACTCTCCGTATCCAACTGAGTCCAGTTATCACCATTATCTCAATTTATAACTTAATCCAGTGGAAAAGTACGCCATTCACATGTTAAACACTTATGAATAAGCAAGTAACGAAGTCTGCGTTTGTTACTGCACAATTTCTAACTTTAAATAGGACACATACTCAATACCATAAGTATAAAAACATAGTCTTCTTAGTTATAGACCGATACCGTGAAGCTTGCCAGCTAGCATCATTACACTAGATAACTCCTTCAGTATACTCAACCAATGGTAAGCTTATGTGAATACTGGCTCCGCCATCAGGGTTATTCTGTGCATAGACTTGCCCTTTATGCAGCAAGATGAACTCTTTGCAAATAGCAAGCCCTAAACCAGTACCCCCTGCACCGCTATCGGTTTTACTACTTTGAACAAATTTAGCAAAAATCTGTTCTAGTTCATCCTCTGGGATCCCAACTCCTTGATCAATGATTTTGATATGAATATCCTGCCCTTCGCAGCTAAGCACAATACTCACTTCACTTCCTTCGGGGCTAAATTTCAAAGCATTACCTAGCAAGTTTCTTATCACTTGATTTATTTGCTCTGGATCACAGAATGTCATTACTCCTCGGTTTGGCTTCTCAAAGCGGATCTTAATGCGCTTCTCAAGCGCAGTCCCTGAAACATCTTCAATACCACTTTGAATAATGTTTACTAAGTTATGAAAACTGGGATTAAAAGGAAAACGACCAGCGTCTAGTTTTGATAAATCTAATAGATTATTAAGCAGCACTAACAAGCGCTCTCCGCTGGTTTCAATACGTGACAAATATTTTTTTAATTTATCGATGGGTACCTCTGGGCTCATCAACTTATCTAGCCCAAATCGCGCAAAACTTAATATCGAGTGCATCGGCGTACGAAGTTCATGAGACATATTGGCTAAAAATTCTGACTTCGATAAGTTAGCTGCCTCAGCCGCTTCCTTCGCTTTTAGCAATTGTGAGGTTCTCGCCTGTACCTCAAACTCTAACAGCTCTTTGGTCTCTTCTAACATTTCTTGCTGCTCTTTGAGCTTAGACACATTTTTAAAAATGACCGCAAGGCCATTTCACCGTGATGATCTATCTCGTTAAAAGTACCCATAAGTGGAATGCTGCGCTCTCCGACTTTAGGAAGGCTTAGCTCACAGTCAAAATGTTTTAGCATACCGATATGCTTCATTAAGTCGCGCAATTGTAAAACTGACACTTCATCAAATAGCTCAAAAATAGATAAAGGTTGTAGCTCCTCCTCTGTGAGTTCAAATAATTCACAGCACGAGTCATTCGCTTCAATAATGTGCCCTTGGCGATTAAACAGCATGATAGGATCAGGCGTGTGCTTATAAATAACTCGTAACAAGCTGTCTCTTTCGATAAGCGCATCTACGGTGTCCTGCAACCGCTCCACCAGCTCTTGATTATGGCGTCTCAGCAGCTCTGTTTGCCAAAGTTTATGTAAGCTTTGCAACAGATCGCTTTCATCAAACGGTTTGATAAGCACATCCTCAACCCCCTGTCGCACAGCTTCTAACATATCTACCTGATTGACACGAGACGTCATCAGTAAGCAACGGCAATTATGGTGCACTTGGCGCACTTTATTAAATACATCAAGACCTGTGTCTTTTTCTAAATTAAAGTCACAGATCAATAAATCGACAGGGTGCTGCTCTGCAGCATGAAGTGCTTCGGGCAAGGTAGTTGCAGTTATCACTGCAAGCTGAGCGCCTCGAAGACTATTTGCAAGCATCTCCAAACGGGGGGTATGGTGGTCAACCAACAAGACTTTCGGCAAAACCAGAGAATTGGTTGCACCGACCTCAAGCAAGCGCTCCAATAACCCGGTAATATCTTTATTGGCAAAAAACGGATAGATCACAATACCATTTGGTAACGCACGATTTATTTCACTAAATGACTTCAAATGCTCTGCATTATCGGGTTTTGGAGCTAGCAAAACGAGCTTATCATGATGCCTAAGCTGTTGAATTGGAGACAATTTACTTGCGGGAACACCATGTGCAACCACCACAACATCAAACCTATCTAGGTCTAGGTCAGCTTCAAGACTGCGATAATGAACATGCTCAACGTCACCACCGAGTAACTCAAACAACACCTTGACTCGCATTGCTTGAACACTGCTGCTGTCAATAATCAGTACCTGACTCGTCATACCCTGATCCTTCAACCAAAAACCTGAATTTTAGTTTAGTTGAAGAATAGCGAGACGCTAAAAAATAGCGGCGATTTAGCCGCCATCAAAAATCAACAGAGACAAACACCTAAAAGATTATCGTAAAGATTTACCTAATATAGTTAAGCTATATTGAGTTCTGTCCATCTCCGCAATATGGGGTAACTCTCCCCACTTTTGGAAGCCATGTTTTTCGAACAAGCGAATGCTAGGCGCATTATGAGAAAAAATAAACCCTAATAAAGTAGTGATATTAAGCTTTGGTGCCTGTGCTTCAGCAAACATCATTAACTGGCTGCCAAGCCCCTTACCTTGCTCGGACTTTGCCAGATAAATACTTATTTCTGCGGTACCAGCATACGCAGGACGGCCGTAAAAGTTGCTAAAGCTCAGCCAAGCAACCACTGTATTATCTAACTCAACAACGTAAATTGGTCGACATTTAGTATGTGCATCAAACCAGTCTTGTTTTTGTGCTATGCTGACAGGCTCTGTATCAGCTGTTACTTGGCGACTTGGAATTGTCTCGTTGTAAATGTCGACAATAACACTGAGATCTTGTGAGTTAGCAAGTCGTATATTCATTTAGCTGATCATTTAAATGGATGTGTCCGTATGATAAGAGATAATTTCGTTAAAAGGAAAGTGTTGATGCTAAAAAGTATTTCCACGCTGAGCCTAGCGCTTAGCTTATTATTAAGTGGCGCTGCAAATGCACAGTCGCCAAGCTGCGACGATTTCACCAATGTTGAAATGCGCAAACTACGTTCCGATGAATCTATCAACTTTTGCCAGTTTAAAGACAAACCACTGCTTATCGTAAATACAGCGAGTAACTGCGGCTACACTGGCCAATTTGAAGGGCTAGAAAAGCTTCATCAAAAGTACAAAGATCAAGGGTTAGTTGTGCTTGGGTTTCCATCTGATGACTTTTTTCAAGAAGAAGACGATGAGAAAGAAACCGCAAAGGTGTGCTTTATTAATTATGGTGTAACCTTTGATATGTTTGCCACCACCGCGGTTAGAGGTTCAGATGCAAACCCACTATTTGAGCATTTGAATGAAGTTACTAGCTCACCAAACTGGAACTTTTACAAGTATTTGGTTTCAGCTGACCGTAAAACTATCAAGCGTTTTAATAGCCGCACCAAGCCAATGTCTGAAGAACTTACCAGCGAAATTGAAAAACTATTACCAAGATAAGCTGATTTTTCTATCTGCCTAGATTAGAATAAAGTATGAATAACAATTAATCATTGGAGAAATTATGGCAATCGCTAGTGCAAGGCATATCCTAGTCGATAGTGAAGCGCAATGCTTGGAGCTAAAAGAACGAATCGCCGCAGGGGAGGATTTTGCAGAAATAGCTAAACAGTACTCCAACTGCCCTTCAGGTCAAGATGGTGGTGCGTTGGGAGAGTTTGGCCCCGGCATGATGGTACCTGAGTTTGACAAGGTCGTTTTTTCAGCGCCAATTAACCAGGTACAAGGCCCTGTGCAAACCCAGTTTGGATATCACTTATTAGAAGTGACCAGCCGTAACGACTAATACACTTGCGAAATCATATGAGTTTCGCCATTATTCCTCACACCGCTTGTTGCAATAGCAACAGAACGTCAGTTTAAGGAATAATGGCATGAAACTCATAGGCTCAAATACCAGCCCTTACGCCCGTCGGATCAGAATGTGGGCGGCGACTAAGCAAATAGAATTAAGCTATCATCATATAGATATTTTTTCGCCAGAAGGTCACAACGAGTTAGTACAATACAACCCAGCCAGAAAAATACCATTTCTACTAGACGATACACAACTTGTCTGCGACTCCAATCTTATCATCCGTTATCTACGTGAAAAGTACCAGCTTCCAGTGCCTAGCTGGGATCAAGAGAACTGGTTAATACTAATCAATGCGTGCAGTGACTCACTGATTGAACTGTTACTTAGCAAACGCTCCGGCTTCGATATTGAACAAGATAAACTCTTTTTTAATCTGCAACGTGAACGAATTGGTCACACACTTCACACATTAAACGAAGCATGTACAAGCGATACGTTTTTACACTGTGATTATCTGCAAATAAGTTTATACTGCCTACTTGACTGGGTTCTCTTTAGAGAACTTATCGACCTGAGTGATTATGATAATCTAGTGGCTTTTCATGACCGCTTACAACATCAGCCTATTGCCCAGAAAACAGATCCACGAAATTGAGAACGACGATAATGAATGAAGAAGAAATTGGCTCAGAAGTCAGTGATTTTATTGGACAAGTAAAAAATACTGAAAGTGTTTGGGCACTCAGCTCAAGCGATGGTGGCATGGTTGTAGTTGACTCTAACCAGTTCGACGAAACCGATGTATTGCTTTTGTGGGATAGTGAAGAAAAAGCGCAAGCACAGTGCCGTGATGAGTGGAGCGAATTTTCACCAATGAGCATAGATATTGAAAGTTTCCTAGACGAATGGGTGCTAGATTTAAAAGAAGATGATGCTTTGGTTGGCCTTAACTGGAATGATGACAATGTCTGTATTGAAATTGAACCAGTTGGTCTTGCACGCTTATTAGTTGATATTGAATAAAATAACGATTCACGCAGCTATAGCCATGGGCGCATTATACCAATTTGCTTAATTAAGTGGTCTATTTTGAGGCGAGAAAATCTTGTCGATAACCAGACAAAAATTTTGCTATTTAGTTGTTCTAAATAAGAAATTTTTAACGCTGTTAGCGTCAGGTTTACTCCTTCAAATTGAGTAAGTGTTAAGTCAAATTGGTATTAGTACTAGCTTGATATGCGCCTCGTCAATTTACACCACGCTTTTTATACCAATTCGCTTAATTTAGCTTGCTGTTTTGATTTGAGACGAGAACATCTTGTCGATAACAGCTGCTAGAGAACAAGTTACCATCTCTATCAGGTTATTATTTCTAAATAATAGATTGTTAACGCAGGTAAACTCAGATTTACTCCTTCAAATTGAGTCTGTATTAGAATTAATTAGTATTACTCATTGGTAGATGTTTTTGATACCAGAGCGACCAGCGTCCCTTCTATTGCTCTAACATAAGCTTGTGTCACACTCCCTTTTTGGCTTGGAGCACTTAATGGCTCTGCACCAGCCTCCACAGCTTTGTCATAGCATTCAGGTACATTAACGCAGCTTAAGGTAATTTCAAAGCCCAGTGCGGGTTGCTTTGGGTGACAACGAATGTAGTCTTGTTTGAATTGAGATTGTGCTAAAGGGTGGCTTGCAAATGCTAATTTAACTTCACCTGTGTCTAATTCGCCGTAGTCGCCATCATCGGTCATGTCACAAGTGCTCAGACCAAACGCTTGATAGTAAAAGTCTAGCACTTCTTCAACGCTATCTACGTATATCACCGTTTTAACAAACACAGATTCCCCACTCCGCTATACACAAAATCGTAACCTTTTATAACTTAAGCACAAATATTGGGCAAGGTAAAATCAGTTTAATACCAATTATCTTAATTAAGTGGTCTATTTTGAGGTAAGAAAATTTTGTGCAAGATTTACATGATCGTATGCTATTAACAGGGCGACCTAAGCAAAAACAGATTGGATAAAAACTTTAACGCAGGAATCACCTAGTCGACCTGTTTAAAATAAGTATCAAAAAAGAGCAGGGATTATTATACTGGAACCACGCAATTTCGGCCTTCCGCTTTGGCTTGATACACGGCATGATCAGCTGCTTTCAGCGCATGGCTAAACGGTAAGCTGGTATTGACTTGTGCAACACCAAAACTTGAGGTAACGCTAATCTCTCCTGCTGGCGTCGCTATTCGGGCTTGCTCTATTTCATTTCTTAGGCGTTCAGCGATAATCATTGCTGAGTTTATCGATGTGTTTGGCAATAGTACCACAAACTCTTCACCGCCTAAGCGACACATACAATCTTCTAGTCTTAGCGTGTTAACACAAATTTCAGCAAAATGTTTTAATACTAAATCCCCTGTTTCATGGCCATAGTTGTCATTTATCTTTTTAAAATGATCAATATCCAGCATCATCAGACTAAAAGGGTGCTCAAAGCGGGCGTGACGGCTCATTTCTCGCTTTGCACTATCCATCAAAAAGCGTCGATTGCTCAGCCCCGTGAGTGGGTCTTTAAATGCCAGCTCTGTTAGTTGTGATTGCAGTTGCCATAGCGCTTTAACTAACAAGCGGCGGCTACAGCAATCTGCAATCATTTCTGCAAATGCAATTTCATCTTTGTGCCAGGTACGGATCTTATCCCCTTCACAACACACTACACCATGAGGTATTCCATTTTTAAAAATAACGGTATCCAGCATCGTTTTTATGTTGTGAGGGACTAAATAAATATCGTGAAATTCGCAGGTTCTTGGATCTGTTGTTGCATCATTCGCATCAATAGAGCGACCACTGTTAATCGCTGTAAAATAAGCAGCAAAGTCTTCATATTGAAGTGTTGGAAGCTGTTCTGGAAGTGTTTTACCAGACCAATCAGTATTAGCAACATTGATTAACTCTGAAGGCTTATCAAGGTCATCAAACAACCATACTGACACACGAGCGACCTTCAAGGTCTGCTTACCTTCATCAAGTAAATCGAGCAGAAAGCTCTGAAAAGTGCCAGATACATCTAACTCCTGTGAGCTAAGTCGTCTGAGGCGTTGGGTTACATTGCTAAAGTTCTTCAACATAATACGAAGAGTAGACTCTTTTTAGTTAGATTAATACCAATCAAGTCAAATAGCCAATCAAATTGTAGTAACTTGGTGGTAATACAACCCAATCACCTTCAGTGTGCTCGGGTAAGCCATATTTTTTGGTCAGTCATAGAATTTAAGTTCAGACTATTCAACCTAAAACCCTGATAGTTATATACTTTTAAAAGAGATATTTAAGCGTAAACCGTGTTGAATTGACTCTGAATAACTACCTGTATGTAAATTCACGTTGCCAACCAGGTATAGTTACTATGCTAATCACAGGACGCAAGCGCAATTCTGTCGCCGAAAGGTGTTGATTAGATAGGGAAGTAATTTAGCGTAACTTTAAAACAATTTGTTAGCCCATTCCCTATCCAAACCTCAAGTTAATTAATATATTTCGCGAGGTATTTTTTGAAAACCGGATCCGTTTTAGCTAATTGTCGCTGCTCTTCCATAATATCGGTCAACATGGCTTCGGAGGTTAGCGGGTTCGCTAATACCACCCTAAATACAACCGTAGGTTGACGCTCATATTGCTCTGGAGTCAAACGTGTCCGTGATACAAACGAGCGCCCGGCTTCACGTTGCCGCTTTTGCATACTTGCAGTGAATCTGTTTAAGGCTGCATAAATGTCTATCTTCTCTTGCTCATCCGCTTGCTCTATTGCCAATTTAATTGCTTCCGGAACATATCGGTAAGTAAGCAAGCAAAGCTCTGGTTCTGAGATGAGCTCAAAATCAGGTGTCTGTTTGATCAATTCAGCAAAATAGCGTGCTTTTTCAATGCCTTTGTCAATGAGCATTTCATAACCTTGACGGCCAATCACTCGTAAACATGCGTGCACAAGCATCGCCATACCGGGCCGGCTCCCCTCTAACGTATGACTTCCTAAGTCTTTTGAGCCTTTTCGCAATATATATTCAGCATGATGTTCAATCGCATCAGATGCTGCGGGGTCTTTAAAAATCACCATCCCAGCCCCCATAGGCACGTACATCTGCTTATGCGCATCAATGGTGATCGAGTCAGCACGCTCCACCCCTTTGAGAAGGTGACGATAATTATTAGAAAGTAATGTTGCCCCTCCCCATGCGGCATCCACATGAAAGTGGCAACCTAGCTCTTCAGCTAGATCAGCCATATCCTCTAGCGGGTCAATATTACCAGTTTCTGTTGTGCCAGCGACCCCTACAAGCGCTAATACTTTAATGCCTTGGGATTCCAATTCATGTGCTTTTTGTCGCATCGCACTGACATCAACTTTGTTATCAGCTGATGTTTTGATGGAAACGAAGTTATCGCGCCCAATACCTAGCACATCAGCCGCTTTCCCTAATGAATAATGACCACGCTCAGACACCAGTACGGCTAATCCTTTGTAGCCATAGTGCAGCATCGCGGCAACTATACCGGATGCGCCAATCCCCTTAAAATCACCGTCCGCTTTTAATAAGCGGTTGCGTGCAATCCAAAGCGCAGTGATATTTGCAATAGTGCCTCCTGAGCAAAAGGCACCTAAGGAGGTTTTGGCACTATGCATCCATTTATTGTAGAAAGTATCGTTATTGCCATAGACAAGATGGTGAACCATCCCAAGTACTTGGCGCTCAAGTGGCGTAAATGCTTTTGAGGTTTCTATTTTTACCAAGTTTTGATTCAGCCCTACCATTAACTTGGACAGTGGCAGTACAAAGTGTGGTAACGCGGAGGTCATGTGCCCGATAAAACTAGGCGCTGCAGTATGCACAGAATGCGCAACTAGCTGCTCCATAATATCTTGAGCATAATCGGAGACAAACATTGGCACTTCAGGGATCTGTGCGGACTGAAAGTCTTTTTCAACTTCATGAAGTGGCTTCTCGATTGCAGCTATGTTTTCATTCAAAAAACCAGCCAAGTTACTCGAGATTTCTTGCTCGATTCTGCTCAAAGTTGAATCAGGTGCCTCAGGCACTGTAAATATACGCATTAAGCTTTCTTCAGAGGCAACGGCGCAACGCTTTGGACCCATCAATACTACCTAACATCAAAAGGTGTACTAACACTCTCCCATCAAAATAGACTAGAGCAATGCCAATAACACAAGAGATTGTGATCTATGAAATGGCTAACTTTACTGTAAAGAAAAGGAATTGTCTTCTATTGTCGCGCCAAAATTCATGAAACATTGACAATTTTATGAAAAACCAGCGAAAGTTCAATGAAGGCTAGAGCTCAAATTTGTCGTTTTCATTTTACTTTTCAGGTACAAATAAGGTATAAAATGTCATGCTCATTCAGCTTTTATGAGTAGACCAGCTCCTATTCGACAACAATACATTTTGCAGAATATCAATGCGGAACTTTTTTGCTCAATTTCTTTTCATGTGATTAACTTATGATGTATTGTTTATATTATGTAACAAGGCAACACCACCTGAATCCGAAACGGTATTTCGTCGTTTACACCAAGTGAATCGGTGGATAAAGGATTATCATGAATACTCGGAGTATCGCTCAGCCACTCAAAGCTAATAAAGTGCGAGAGTCGACCAAAATCTCGCAATTATTGGGACTGACCAGTTATACCCCAAGATTACCAGTTGCGTGGCTCGCTTTAGCATCGTTGATCTTCTTAGCTGCTTTATCCATTTACGTTGTTGCAAACTACTATGATACACGACGTGACATTATGGCTAGTATTGATGCGCAACTTATCAACGCAGCCACCAGCGCAAACGTGATGGTTGGCAAAGGTTATCACAGCTCTCTCGATAGCATTACAGCTGCTGAATTCAAACAAAAAAGCCATGCCCTGACTGAGCTTGCAAACGCATTGAACGTAGAATATGTTTACACTATGGTGCTAAAAGCGCCTAACGTCCATTTTACGGCATCAAGCTATACTCGCGAAGACCTCAAATTAAAACGCCTCACTCGTTATCAAGACATCTACTCTGAAGCTTCTGTAACGTTAAAAAGTGCCTTTCACTCAACGGAGCCGGTCTTTGAAGTAGCGAAAGATAAATGGGGTCATTTTAAAAGTGTATTCATTCCTTTTGTGCTTCCAGATGGTACAACTTATATTGCAGGCGCAGATATTACTATTCATGACCTTGAGAGTAGGCTCAATGAGAGTGTGATAGATGCAGCAGTTGATGCAAGCTTTTTCTTTATCATGTTTTTGGTTGTCGTCAGCCTATATTTTATGTACTACAAGAAAACTCTGACGAGTGATAACCGAACAGGGTTTGGCAATCGAATTGCCTTGGAGCAAGCACTCAAACATTCTAAATCTCAACATTTGTGCTTAAGTGTTGTCTGGGTCAAAGAGCTGGAGGATATCATAAGCTTTTATGGTACAGAGGTTGGGGATAATGTAATGGCTAAAGTAATGAGTTACTTCTCAGAATTTACTCATCCATTTGAAGTGTATCGCCTAACAACATCTAAAATAGCCTTGGTGACGAGTATTGAGAATAGCGAGCATTACCTTGCCAATTTAACTGAGTCCTTTCCTTGCGCCAAACCTATCTATGATGCGCCGCATCTGTATGTAAATTTGTGCGCAGGCGTTGCCAAAGGCAACTGTGCCTTGTTGCTAGAGAATGCCTTTTTAGCGCTTAGACAAGCACAACAACAAAATATTCAGATTTGTTATTTTGACTCGCAGTTACAAATAAACCCACAGCAACAATCAAAGAACTTACACCTAACAAGATTATTGCAAAGCGCGTGTGAATCAGATCGGATCATACCCTTTTTTACTCCCAGAAAGGCCTGTCATGATCACAACAATATTCAATATCAGTGCAGCGCTCGTATTCTCAATGAGCGAGGTGCAATTATTGATGCAGAGCACTTTTATCCGGTAATGAAGCAACCCAAGTTACGCGCGCAAATTAGTATGAAATTACTTGAGCTATGTGTTACTCGATTTAGAAAATCAAACCATGCCTGGAGCATTCAACTCAGTCATGCAGAAATAGCTGATCCTGAATATTTTGAGTATATCAGTCAAATATTGCGACGATACCCGCAACCTCAACTTATCACGTTTGAGTTTGATGAGAGTGATGTACTAAAGAATTTTAGCGACATGAACTTAATGATGCAGTCCCTAAAAGCTAAAGGTGCCAATGTTGCTGTCAGCGGCGTGAATAGCGGCTTTCTTACAATAAACAGAATATTGAAATTACCACTCGACGCAATTTGCCTCGAGAAAAGTATTTGTGAACAGCTCAGTGATGACGAGATGCTAATGAGCTCCGTCGCCTACTTGGCTGACCACTGCAACACTCGTCGCATTGACCTGATTGTCCCATGTGTGACCACGAGTCGCCAGGCTAAACAACTAGAAGAAGCTGGAGTGGCGCGATTAGAGGGAAGCTGGGTAGGCAAGGCAAGTGGCCACCTTTGATATGAATACCATTAATCTTAATACTTCTCAATTTGACTGAGTAAATCTTGACGATAACAGGACACGAAAGCGGCGTTATCATCGCCAAAATTTTCTTGCCTCACAAAACAACCAAGCCTAGGTTGAATTATGTTGATTTAATCGCATTGCTGGACATTAAACCTGTGCCAACAAGCGCGTACTCGACTGCCCACTTGCCCAATACTTACGCTCAAAAGGCGTGATTGGTTGCTCGTTTTCGTAAGCTTCAACATGTGCAGAAACACCGCTTAATTCAAGCGCTCTGGCGAACTCTTTAACATAGATATCCCAATTACTACGTAGCTCTAACTGGCCACCTAATTTTACAATATAGGGAAATACAGCGCTGCCATGCCAACGCCTTTGAATATGCTTAGCCTTTGGCCAAGGATTTGGATAGAGCAAGTAATGGTGGCTAGGTTGCCATTTAGCTTGCAGCGCAAGTCGCCAAAAATCATTTAAGTCAGCTTGTACCAGAATATATTGTCCTTCGTCGGATTGTTTATATTCTACGTCATGCTTTTCAAGGCGATGGGAAGACTTATCAATTCCAATTATAAGCGCTTCAGGGTGGCGCTTAGCAAGGTTCGCGGTACTTTCTCCTACTCCACAGCACGAATCCAAAATAATGGGTCCATCAAATACCTGAACTCGTTTATTTACCTCATCAAAAGCACGTTGAGTGTGCACTGCTATCGGCTTTTTGAATTCAGCTTTTAAATGTTTTGTGACGATTTCATCGAGCTTTTCATGCAGCCCTTGCTGATTAGTGGTAATACTACGAGAGTTTGCTTCTGTCATAACCTATCGATAATTTGGAAGAAATTGTGGTGATTTTACCTGAAATTAGTCAAGAGTGCTGCCACCATTTACAGCACTCCATTTAAGCGCAAGCGCACTTAGTGCCTAAGCCCAACACCACGTTTAATCAAATTAAGCGCTAATAGGAATAAACCACAGATAAAGATGCCAAGTACTGTAAAGGCCACCCCGATATTTACATCAGAGACTCCTAAAAAGCCAAAGCGAAATGCATTAACCATGTAGATTATTGGGTTTATCTGCGATACGCCTTGCCAAAACTCAGGTAGCAAGGTGATGGAGTAGAACACTCCTCCCAGATAGGTAAGCGGAGTAAGTACAAAAGTGGGAATTATACTGATGTCATCAAAGCTATTGGCGAATACCGCATTGATAAGCCCTCCCAAGGCAAACACCGCAGAGGTTAAGATCACTGTGATAATAATCACCGCAAGATTGTGTATCTGGATATCAACAAAAAATAAGCTCACAATGGTGACGATTAACCCGACCAGCATGCCTCTGGCCATTCCACCTCCCATGTAGCCGAGCACGATAATATAATTAGGTACTGGGGCAACCAATAATTCCTCTATACTTTTTTGAAACTTAGTAGAATAAAAACTAGAAGCTACGTTAGAGTAAGAGTTGGTAATAACCGACATCATAATAAGGCCAGGCACAATAAACTCCATGTAGCTAAAGCCGCCCATCTCGCCGATCCTAGAACCTATCAAGCTACCAAAAATCACAAAATAAAGCGTCATTGTGATCGCAGGAGGTACTAAAGTTTGCACCCAAATTCGCAAAAAGCGAATACACTCTTTTATCCAGATACTTTTTAACGCGACGCCGTATTTCAGCACGATTATACCCCTCTGCCCTGCTCTAATAGACCCACAAACAACTCCTCTAATCGGTTAGCCTTGTTGCGCATACTCAATACTTGATTCCCCTGCTGCGTTAACTGTGAAAAGACCCCATTGAGCCCCTGTGACTTAGCAACTTCGACTTCAATCGTATGATCATCAACACGAGTAAACTGATAACCATCTAACGTCACCGGCTTGATGGGAGACTTGAGGTCTAGTACAAAGGTTTCTTTATCTAACTTAGCAAGTAATGCCTTAATAGTTGTATGCTCTACTATGGTGCCTTTATCGATAATCGCAATATTGCGGCACAGTAACTCAGCTTCTTCTAAATAGTGGGTAGTTAAGATAATCGTCACCCCTTGTTGGTTTATTTCACGTAAGAAATCCCACATTGAGCGACGTAGTTCAATATCAACACCAGCTGTTGGTTCATCTAAAATAAGTAGCTTTGGTTCGTGCATCAACGCTCTGGCAATCATCAAGCGACGTTTCATGCCACCAGACAAGGTACGAGCTTGCTTATCTTTTTTGTCAAACAGTCCAAGCTGCTTGAGGTACTTTTCTGCTCGTTGATGTGCAACATCTCTTGGCACACCATAGTAGCCTGCTTGTGTCACTAAAATCTGATTTAGCGTCTCAAATTGACTGAAGTTAAACTCTTGCGGCACAAGCCCTAAGTTAGATTTTGCGTCTTCTAAATGGGTATCAATACTGTGGCCAAATACCTCAACACGGCCCTGGGTTTTATTTACCAGTGAAGCGATAACGCCAATTGTTGTTGATTTTCCGGCGCCATTAGGGCCAAGCAAAGCAAAAAAGTCACCCTCTTGTACTTGTAAGTCTATTCCTTTCACTGCTTCGACGCCGTTACTATAGACCTTTTTTAATCCTTCGATGTTCAGTGCTATTGTCATATTTTGTTATTCTCCATAACCCCAGCGTTTTGCTAAAGTATGTTCGATGTTCAGATGATCTAGAATTCGCGCCACCATAAAGTCGACTAAATCCTCAATACTTTGTGGCTGGTGATAGAACCCTGGCGCGGCTGGCATAATCGTCACGCCCAAACGGCTTAATTTAAGCATGTTTTCAAGATGGATTGGGCTAAAAGGCGTCTCACGAGGCACTAAAATCAACTGTCCTCGCTCTTTGATCACAACATCAGCGGCACGCTCCAATAAATTATCAGATGCTCCCAACGCAATGGCTGAAACACTTCCTGCACTACATGGGCATACCACCATTTGTTTTGGTGCCGCCGAGCCAGATGCCACAGGGCTAAACCAATTATCTTTGCCAAACACTTGTATTTGCTGTTGTTTGGCTGCGAATAGCGTTTGTAGCTGCTCGCTCGCTTTTTGCTCATTACCAGATAGCTTTACATTTGACTCGGTGTCCAAAACCACTCGAGCTGCGCTAGAGATTAACACATAAACTTGATAGTTTAACGACACTAATACTTCTAACAACCGCAGTCCGTAAGGTGCACCTGAGGCACCACTGAATGCCAATGTAATTGGCCCTTTAAATGTTTGTTCTGACATACAAATTACTTTTTTAATGCAGTTAATAATTTATCGTGAATACCACCAAAGCCGCCGTTGCTCATTACTAAAACATGTTGATTCGGCGCTTGATTTGCAACAACCTGTGTAACAATTTCATCGACACTAGCAAAGCACCGCCGTCCAGCACTTTCAGCCTGTACTTTTAACGACCAAGACAAGCCTTCAGGCTCAAACAAATACACCTCATTTGCTACTGCTAATGACTGCATTAAAGTCTCTTGGTGCACCCCAAGCTTCATGGTGTTTGAGCGCGGCTCTAAAATCGCAATGATGGGTGCATCACCTACTTTTGCTCGAAGCCCTGCAAGTGTCGTTGCGATAGCGGTGGGGTGATGAGCAAAATCATCATAAACCGTCACTCCGTTGACTTCTCCTTTACACTCCATGCGTCGTTTAGGTGAGATAAACTGGCCTAGCGCTTCAATACTTACTTCTATTGGGATCCCAACATGTCTTGCGGCTGCAATCGTCACCATGGCATTCTTGACATTGTGTTCACCGATGGCCTGCCAGTTAACTACACCCTTTTCTTCTCCTTCAAACAGTACCGTAAAACTAGAGCCATCTGCTTTGATGAGGTTATACGACCATTCTTTGCCAAGGGATTCCTGCAAGCTCCAAAATCCTCTATTTATCACCTCTTGCAATGCCTTATCGTCGGCAGGATAGATGGCTTTACCTTGGCTCGGTAGCGTACGAATAAGATGATGGAATTGCGTCTGAATGGCGTTTAAATCGGGAAAAATATCCGCATGATCATATTCTAGATTATTCAAGATTAGTGTACGCGGTAAATAATGAACAAACTTACTCCGCTTATCAAAAAATGCGGTGTCATATTCGTCTGCTTCGATGACAAAAAATGGTGTGTCCGAAGTACGCGCAGACACCCCAAAGTTTTGAACCACCCCGCCGATTAAAAACCCTGGACGTAACCCAGCATATTCGAGCACCCAAGCCAGCATACTTGCGGTAGTCGTTTTTCCGTGTGTACCAGCAACAGCGAGTACCCAAGACTCTCTTAGTACATTTTCTCGAAGCCATTCAGGGCCTGACGTATAATAAAGCCCTTTTTCCAGCACATATTCAACACAGGGGTTACCGCGACTCATGGCATTGCCGATGACCACCACATCAGGCTGAGCATCAACTAATTGCTGTGGGTCATAGCCTTGAGTAAGCTCAATGCCAAGTGCTTCGAGCTGGGTGCTCATTGGTGGATAAACGTTGAGATCTGAGCCAGTAACTTTGTGACCTAAAGACTTCGCTATAGCGGCAATACCACCCATAAAGGTGCCGCATATCCCTAAAATATGTACGTGCATAGCATTCGCATTCTTTATTTTTCATTTTTAGCTAGATTAACATACTCAGCTTATCGGTGGCTGACTTTATTGTTGAATCTATTGCACCAGTATTATTCTGGTCTTGCTGAGGGCTGCAAGATTGAGGTTATACAGAAAGGTTGGGCCGAACAATCGTTCGGCCCAAATAGTTTAAGACTTGTTACGATTTTCTTTTGCAAACGCACGTAACTTGCGTTTTTGTGATAACGTCATTTTATTTGAACGGCCTGCGTACGGGTTGTCCCCTTCGCGGAACTCAATTTTAATTGGCGTTCCCATCACATTTAAAGCCTTGCGATAATAGTTCATTAGGTAACGTTTATAACTATCTGGCAGTTCGTGCACCATGTTACCGTGGATAACAATACGCGGAGGGTTATAACCACCTGCGTGTGCGTACTTCAGCTTCACACGACGACCACGCACCAACGGTGGCTGGTGATCAGCCTGCGCCATATCCATAATGCGACGCAACATTGCTGTACTCACACGTTTAGTTGCCGACTCGTAGGCTTCATCGATAGACTCAAACAAGTGACCAACACCGGTGCCATGCAACGCGCTAATAAAGTGTAATCGTGCAAAATCAACAAAACCCAGTCTTCGGTCTAGCTCTGTTTTGATCCGCTCTTTTACGTAGTCATCAAGACCATCCCACTTGTTCACTGCAATCACCAATGAACGACCCGCATTCAGAGCAAAGCCAAGCAAGCTTAAGTCTTGATCAGAGATCCCTTCACGAGCATCAACAACTAGCAAAACTACATTTGCGTCTTCAATTGCCTGTAATGTTTTTATCACAGAAAACTTCTCAACAACATCGCTGACTTTCTTGCGTTTACGTACACCTGCGGTATCAATCAGTACGTATTCTTTGTCGTTGCGAGTCATTGGGATGTAAATTGAGTCTCGTGTCGTACCTGGCATGTCGTACACTATCACTCGGTCTTCGCCTAGAATCCGATTTGTCAGTGTCGACTTACCAACATTTGGGCGTCCAATAATCGCAAGTTTTACAGGCTTGTCTTCAAAGCCAGTTTTGCCAGCTTCAACTTCCTCATCTTCAAGATAAAGTTCCGCAATGTCTTCATCATCTTGCGCCACGGCTTCTTCTTGTAAAGAAAGCTCTGCAATGACTGGCTGCAAGGTTAACTCGAGTAGTTGAGTGACACCACGGCCATGTGCTGCTGCTATTTGCTGTACATCGCCTAATGCTAATTGATAAAACTCTGCACAATTGGAGTCTGCATCAATACCATCCGTCTTGTTAGCCACGACAAAGCACTTTTTCTGCTGTTTACGAAGGTGCTGTGCAATTGCTTGATCAGCAACAGTCATGCCTGCTCGTGCATCAACCAAAAATAGCACAATATCCGCCTCTTCAATTGCCAGCAGAGATTGTTCAGCCATTTCAGTTTCAATGCCTTCTTCTGAGCCATCAATACCACCCGTGTCCACCACGATAAACTCATAGCCTTCGTAATTTGCTTGGCCATACTTGCGGTCACGAGTGAGGCCTGGGAAATCAGCAACTAACGCGTCTCGAGTACGTGTTAAACGATTAAATAGTGTGGATTTACCCACATTAGGTCGCCCAACCAGAGCGATCACAGGAAGCATAGACTACCTCTTTTATAAACAACAAAAGGCTTCGCGAAAGCGAAGCCCCATAAAATATTCAAAATTCAGAAGGTTATTTTGGAATTTGAACTGCGCTAAGTTCACCATCTCGCGTATATACAAATACCTTGTCATCAACGACGATTGGCTCAATATAAAACCCAGAATCATCAAACTCAGTACGAGATACTAGCTCTCCTGAGTTTTTATCCAACCAATGTAAATTACCTTCTTGGTCACCGACCACGATATAATTGCCTGCAACTGTTGGGGCAGTAAGATACCAGCCACGCAAAGCAGCTTGTGTCCAACGTTCAATACCTGAGTTTTTGTCTAGGGCGTATAACACCCCGTCACTGTCAACCAAATAAATAACATCTAGGTCTAGCGTTAAGTCGCGATAACTACTGTACTCACGATCCCATACTACGTTACCGCTGCGAACATCAATAGCCACTAGTTTACCATTATAGGCGATAGAATACACATATGCGCCACTCACGACAGGCTTAGTGTCTACATCAACCAAACGCTCAAACTCTGAAGCACCTTTTGCTATCGCAACATCAGCACTCCAAGCCGTAAAGCCATTCTCGGCGATTAATGCCGTCAGTTTGCCACTTTCTTCACCAACAAGTACACCGCCATTGGCGCTGGTTGGCGAACTTAAACCACGCAAGGTCAGTGCTGGCACTTCTTGTTCGTAGTGCCAACGTTCTTCACCTGTATCAGGGTGTAAAGCAACGAGTTTACCTGAACCTAAGTTAACATATAGCAGGCCATCCCCAGCAGAAGGGGCAGAAAGCGCTTCGCCAGGTACTGATTTACGCCACACCACTTCACCGGTTTCACGGTCTAAGGCAAAAACCTGTCCATGCTCAGAGCCGATGTACAGCTTACCATATGCTTGGGTAATACCGCCTGACAACTTAGCACTGTCACTGTCTTCCCATGGCCAAAAGCTGGTATTTTTACGCACATCAACTTGCCATTTTTCTTTACCTGTCTCGACGTCAAACGCGGTGACTATACCCTCTCGAGCAGCAGCAAAGACCGTTGTTTGGTAGCTCACAGGGGCAAGATGAGAGAAATAATGCTCTACACCGTCACCAACGCCCTCTTGCCACACAATATTCGCTTCAAACTGGTTATTGATTTCAGGCAGTATCAGTTCTTCTTCGTCATCATTTGATGAGCACCCAGCCGTAAGTGCTGCCACACATAGAGCCAAAGAGGCCATAGTTAACTTCTTCATGGCAACTCCTTAAACCGTTGTCTTTTGTGCTAAATCATCCAGTTTAATTTGCAGCATGGGGTTATTATTACCTGTTGCCGCTTCTAGTGCTGACTGATAAGCGTCACGTGCCTTATCTTGCTCACCTTGCGCTAGGTAAATATCGCCTTGGATTTCTGATTGCTGTGCTTTGAATGCCTCAGGCATCGGTTTTGCTAACGTTGCTAGCGCCTGCTCGTACTGCTTTTGAGAAGCCTGAACACGTGCTAATCGAAGTAATGCCGTTGCTTTGAGCTCAGCATTATTTACATTTTCAGCAGCCCAAGTTAATTTGTCTGCGGCTAATGTTAAGTCATTCTTTTCAATTGCCTCTTTTGCAGCAACAAATGCGGCTAATACGGCATAGTTAGAATCAGCATTATCTGCAACAAATGCTTCGCTTTTTGCAAGTATGTCATCACTTTCCACGATTTGGCTGTAGGCTTCAGATGTCGCTTCTGCGGTGTCAATCTGACTCTGATTATAGGCTTTCCAACCGTATAATCCGCCTAACCCCAATACAGCCCCTATCACTAGGGTTGTACCATTCTCGCGGAAAAATCGCTTTATTGCTTCTTCTTGTTGCTCTTCTGTTGAATAAATTTCCATTCTAACCTCTTAGCTTACCAACTCTGCAAGCAGTGCTTTTACTTCTGCAAGCGGTAAGGTGATTTGTTCTTTCTCTTCACGCAAATATTTTACAGTCACTTTGCCTTGCGCCAGTTCATCTTCGCCTAGCACTAATGCCACGACTGCATCACTTTTGTCTGCACGTTTAAATTGCTTTTTGAAGTTGCCCCCACCGCAATGTACCATCACGCGAAGTCCTGCAACCTCATCTCGTAGCTGCTGCGCTACTACTGGAGCTTGGATTGCCGCTTTGTCACCCATAGCAACTACATAAACATCAGCATTACGGCGGATTTCACCAACACACTCTAATGTTTGTAACATTAACACAAGACGCTCGATACCCATCGCAAAACCGACAGCCGGTGTCGCTTTTCCACCTAGCTGTTCAACCAAGCCATCGTAACGTCCACCGGCACACACAGTACCTTGAGCACCAAGACTGGTTGTTACCCACTCAAATACAGTACGGTTGTAGTAGTCTAGGCCACGTACCAGCTTTTCATTAACCTGGTATTCGACGCCAGCTGCGTCTAAACGTTCACATAAATTCGCAAAATGTTCACGCGACTCTTGGTCTAAATACTCAGAGAGCTTTGGCGCATCGACTAAAACTGCCTGAATGTCTGGGTTTTTGCTATCAAGTACTCGAAGCGGGTTAGTGTACATACGACGCAAACTGTCTTCATCAAGTACCGCTTTATGCTGTTCTAAATAAGCTATCAAAGCATCTCGATATTCAGCTCGGGCTTCGTTAGAGCCCAATGAATTAAGCTCAAGCTTGACGTGCTCTTGAATACCAAATTGCTGCCATAGGCGCGCCGTCATTAAGATCACTTCAGCATCAATATCAGGCGTTGCGACCCCATAAGTTTCAACACCAAATTGGTGAAATTGACGATAACGACCTTTCTGCGGCCGCTCATGGCGGAACATTGGCCCCATATACCAAAGACGCTGCTCTTGGTTATACAGTAAACCATGTTGATTACCAGCACGTACGCACACAGCCGTCCCTTCAGGACGTAGCGTTAAGCTGTCGCCGTTACGATCATCAAAGGTATACATTTCTTTTTCAACAATATCGGTCACTTCACCAATAGAGCGTTTGAATAGATCAGTCGATTCAACGATTGGAAAACGGATCTCTTGGTAGCCAAACGCAGCCACAGTTTCTTTTAATACCGATTCTACTTTCTGCCAGATTTGTGTATCGCCTGGCAGACAATCATTCATTCCACGGATTGCCTGAAGTTGTTTTGTCACTGAAAACCCTAATTATTCTTTGCCATCAGCCAATATGTGTTGGTTGATGCTATTGCTTAAACACATGCTCAGGTAGCATTGTTTGCGTACCTGTATAAAGCTTGAAAATTCGCTTATCTTAACGATTACATCCGTATCAGTCGATGATTTTTACATCGATTTTTTCTTCGCTCTCTTTTTTCTCTACATACTCTCTAATTTGAGATTCAAGCTGAGCAACAATATCATCATTATCAATACGTGTTTTTTGACGTTCACCATTAATGTAAAGCCCTGAGCGGCGATTTGCACCTGCAAGACCTAAATCACTCACTAATGCTTCACCAGGGCCATTTACCACACACCCTATCACCGACACCGAAATTGGCGTAGTGATATCTTCTAGACGTTCTTCAAGTTGATTCATGGTGTTGACCACATCAAACTCTTGTCTTGAACAGCTTGGGCAAGCGATAAAGTTAATACCACGCGAACGGATACGCAGCGATTTAAGGATATCGAAGCCAACTTTTATCTCTTGTACTGGATCAGCAGCAAGAGAAACGCGCAGGGTGTCACCTATCCCCTCAGCCAACAACATGCCAAGACCCACTGCCGACTTCACTGAACCGGCTCTAAAGCCACCAGCTTCTGTGATCCCTAAATGTAGTGGCTGATCGATTTCTTTAGCGAGTAGACGATAAGCGCCCACCGCCAGAAACACATCTGACGCTTTTACCGATACCTTAAACTGATCGAAGTTATGACGCTGAAGAATCTCAACGTGACGCATCGCGGACTCAAGTAAAGCCTCAGGTGTTGGCTCACCGTACTTCTCTTGCAAGTCTCGCTCAAGTGACCCGCCATTGACCCCAATTCGAATAGGAATATTGTGTTCACCAGCGGCGTCAATCACAGCGCGGATCCTGTCTTCACTACCGATATTGCCAGGGTTGATCCGCAGACAGTCCGCGCCATACTTGGCAACTTGTAAAGCGATGCGGTAGTCGAAATGAATGTCTGTCACCAGTGGAATGTCTACTTGTGCTTTAATGCTTTTGAATGCTTCAGCGGCATCCATGGTCGGCACAGAAACGCGAACGATATCAGCGCCCGCATCTTGGATAGCTCTTATCTGCGCCACCGTTGCATCGACATCTAGGGTGTTAGTATTCGTCATCGATTGCACCGCTATCGGTGCGCCATCACCAATAGGCACATTACCGACATAGATCCTCGTTGACTTTCTACGCTTAATAGGTGGTTCTGAAAACATGCTGACTACTCTGCTAACGGTAAATTAAATTTGGCTAGACGGTTTTTAGTGAACTCTGGCAAGGTCACAGGTTTACCATCAAGTGTGACCTCTACGGCCCGATGCTTGCCGAGTATAACAGAAAAAGGGGCTTTCCCTTCAACTGTCATGGTATATCCTGCTTTTTTAACCCCAAATGCCACGCGCTCTTGGGTTGCATCAAACATTTCAACCCAACTTTCTTCATTAAAGTACATCACCACCGTGCTGATCCCTGGCGCGCGTTTAGTCTGCTCTTTCGGGTTGCTCTGGGCAGGCGTTGATGTCGCCACCTCAAGCGTACTTGTTGGCTGCTCTTCTAGCGCACCTGTACTCTCAGACTGTTCTGGCTCGTCGTTTTGTATCTCTTCTTGATCGCTTGTTACTTCAAGCTCTGGTGCTTCAATTGTGGTGATCGCGCTTTCTTGAGCGCTTTCAGGCTCCGAAGTATTGGTCTGCCAAAACCACAACGCTGAGGATCCCAACACAATAGCAAGCACGATATAACTCACCATCATTAAACGGCTATCGTGTGCCTCTTTGTGCGTACGACGCGAAAAGCTTTGCATTCGTTTTTTCTGCGGCGGTACCACTGGGGATTGGTACATAGCCAGTACCTCTACCGGATTTAGTCCGAGCAATGCGGCATAGTTTTTAATATAACCACGCACAAATGTTTCAGGCCCTAAATCTTGATAATCGTCCTGCTCGAGCTTGGTGAGTTGGGCATGAGTCATCTTTAGACGTGATTCAATCTCAGCAAAACTGATCCCAGCGTTTTGTCTTGCAGTCGCCAAAGTTTGCCCGATTGAAGGCTGCTCTTGTTCAGGTGCTTCTTGCTCTTTCATATTTTGGTTCATAAAACGTAATTTGTTGGGTCTACTATTAATAATCCGTGGCCTGCTTGCAGCGCCACGTCAGGAGTTAGCTTATTCCATCGCATAATTTCATCGATCAACACACCATATCGATCGGCTACGCTGAGCAAAGTATCTCCCACAGCGATTTTATGGATCACATTGGGATTATTTAGATACACCTTTTGACCCGCAACTAACCTTGCAGATTCACGCACTTGATTATACTGCATCAAATCGACCATTTTAATGTCGTATTTTACAGAAATACTAAATAGGTTTTCACCTGCTATAACCGTGTGAAACGCTACCTTTGGTGGTGTTATTTCACTGTTTAGCAGCGGTATGGAAATGTTAGTTGCCGCTGCTGTCGTTACATGACGTTCCTTTGGCATTTCACTAAAGGTGACATCTGCAGGATTTGGTTGGTAAAACTCAACTTGCTCATCAGAGCGCAATGACGTAGTTATCGCTGGAGAATTTTTAACTACCTCAGGTTTTGCTACTGGCGCAAAATTATTAGTCTCTACAGGTGAATCAGCAGTGAATATAGGCGTTGATTTGCGTTGCGTTTTTTTACGTTTAATTTTTATCTTTGGATTTGCAACGATATGACTGGGTGACGCACCAGCCAACTTGTTAAGCTGCGCTTCTCGGTATCGATTCCTCAGTCGTTCAAACTCACTCGCCACAGTATTGTCAGTTAATATCAAGGCCGCCTGCGCTGACTTTGGATAGCTTTGCACTAACGTGGTTGCTAAGTCCTGCGCTTTTTGTAAATGTCCCATTTGCATGTGAACAAGGTGGCCAAGCATCAGGCTTCTGGGAGAAACAAAACCGCGCTTTTCAATACTTTCTAGAATATCTTCGACTCGCAAAAAGTCACTGCGCGCATAATACAGACCGGCTAAAGCCAGCTGTGAAGAGATCTGCTGCGCATTATGCTTAATAGCGCTTTGCAAATAGTCCTCAGCAAGTAAATATTCATTTTGCTTCAAAGCACATAATGCTAAGTTTTCGTAACTGGCTGCTACTCTAAGATAACTTGGCACTTCAATTGCCTTAAAAAAGTACGCATTAGCTTTATCGTACTGCCCTACTCGGCACAAAAACGTGCCATAGTTATTTAGCGTATCGGGATTATCAGGTTCAATATCCAATGCCGCTTGGTACGCATTGTCGGCACGCTGTTGCTCTCCCACCTGCTCATAGTAATAGGCCAGTGTATAATGTGCTTCTGCCAGCTTTGGCGCGAGTTGCAACGCGCGCTCAAGATTAAACTTCGCTGATGTAGTATTACCTGAATTGAGATATTGAAGTGCAAGCGCGATACGAGTTCTAGCAGCATTGGTGTTATTGACTTGCTGCTCGGCTACTGGACGGCCATCAGCACGATAGCTGCGCTCCGTCACACAACCTGACAAAACTAAACTCGCACCTGCGAGAATGGATGCAGCCAATCCTGTTTTGCGATAATTTCGCGATTGCATCACTCACCTTTGAATGCCACTGGGTTTTATATCTGCACTATATTACCCAAAAGGCTACGAGATTCACCCATTTTTTGTAAGATAACCAGAACTTATCTGAGACTCAGATGAAATGAGCTGACCCAAGCCAGCTCATTATTTGTTATTGTGCACTCACATTGACAGTAATGGCGTTGTCATCACGTTGCTTTTTCTTGGCTAGACGCTTGGTTCTATCCACAACATCACCAACCAACTGACCACATGCAGCATCAATATCATCGCCACGAGTACGACGCACAATACAAGTCAGTCCAGCCGCTTGTAACACTTTCGAGAATCTATCGATACGGCTATTACTAGAGCGGCCATATTCGTTACCAGGGAACGGGTTGAACGGGATCAAGTTAATCTTTGATGGCGTGCCTTTAAGCACTTTTACTAACTCATGGGCATGATCCGTGCTGTCATTAACATCTTGCAGCATTACATACTCAATGGTGACATCTTTATTCGCCTTTGAGCCATCAATATAACGGCGACATGCCGCTAAGAACTCTTCAATTGGATACTTTTTATTGATTGGTACAAGCACATCGCGAAGTGGGTTATTTGGTGCATGTAGTGAAATTGCAAGTGCCACATCTATTTTTTCTTTCAAGATGTCAAGCGCAGGTACCACGCCTGATGTACTGAGCGTGACGCGGCGCTTGGATAGGCCAAACGCCCAATCGTCCATCATCAGCTCCATCGCTGGTACAACGTTATTGAGGTTTAACAGAGGCTCACCCATACCCATCATCACGATGTTAGTAATTGGGCGCTTAGTGCTATCACCTTTATGTAGACCAATGTCGGTTGCCACGCGCCAAACTTGGCCTATGATCTCAGACACTTTTAAGTTACGGTTAAAGCCCTGCTGCGCCGTTGAGCAAAAAGTACATTCCAACGCACAGCCAACCTGAGAAGATACACACAGTGTGGCTCTATCTTTTTCTGGGATCCACACGGTTTCAACTTCTTGGCCGCCTTCGAGTAACAGTGCATATTTGATGGTGCCATCTGAAGCCTCTTGCTTTACTGATATTTCAGGCGCTTTAATCTCACACTCAGCCTGCAAACGTGCACGAAGCTTTTTATTTAAGTTACTCATCTCATCGAAATTATCGATACCAAAATGATAAATCCATTTCATCACCTGATCCGCGCGAAACGGCTTTTCGCCATATGATGCAAATAACTCGCGCATCCCCTCGCGATTTAAATCAAGTAAGTTAATTTTTTTCTCAATAGTGGTCATGAACAACCTCGGTTATAGACGGTAAAAACAGCTTAATTGCCAACTGAGCATTGTACAAAAAAGCAGCAAACATCACAAATAATGAAACGTGTTTTGTGAAGTAGTGTGATTACTTTACAAAGCACGCTTATTCCGCAGCTTAGCTGCGGGACAAAAAAAGGGCTCGAAAGCCCTTTTTTGGCACCAAGTCTCGAATTAACGAGTACGTGGGCAGATTTCTTCTTCAGCGAAGAAGTAAGCGATTTCGCGAGCAGCAGACTCTGGTGCGTCAGAACCGTGTACAGCGTTCTCGTCGATGCTGTCTGCGTAGTCAGCACGTAGTGTACCAGCTAACGCTTCTGCAGGGTTAGTAGCACCCATGATTTCACGGTTTTTACGAACTGCATCTTCACCTTCAAGAACCTGAACCATTACAGGGCCTGAAGTCATGAAAGAAACTAGTGCACCAAAGAAAGGACGCTCTTTGTGCTCTGCGTAGAAACCTTCAGCTTTCTCTTGAGAAAGGTGAACCATTTTTGATGCAACGATTTTAAGACCAGCAGACTCAAAACGGTTGTAGATAGCACCGATGTGGTTTTTAGCTACCGCATCAGGCTTGATGATTGAAAAAGTACGCTCTAAAGCCATCTTTTGCTCCAAAATATTGTTGTGAATATTAACGGGCGCGAATTATACGTTGTTTGGTAGAAAAAACCTACTATCTCACACCGCTTTCTTTGAGAAGATAAAGAAGTTTAGTCAATTTAATATCAATAAACGTCCATAATTCACCGCTACAGCCCAGCTGACAGGGAAATCTATTTGCTTCACAGACAACATCGAAAAACCTGATCTACATCAAAATTATTTTACAGGCTTTCTTCTATACTGCGCCGCTTTTTAGAATCAGCGCACGAAATCACTCAACAGCTGACCCGTAATCAGTTCAATGTATGAGGTAAACCATGTTTGTACCAGAACTTCTCTCTCCAGCCGGCAGTTTAAAGAATATGCGTTACGCTTTTGCGTACGGTGCCGACGCCGTCTACGCCGGACAACCTAGATATAGTTTGCGAGTGCGTAATAACGAATTTGACCTTGAGAACCTTGAGATAGGTATCAATGAAGCCCACCAGCAGAATAAAAAGCTTTATGTGGTGTCAAATATTGCGCCGCATAATGGCAAAGTAAAGACCTACTTACGTGATATTGAACCCGTCATCGCGATGAAACCAGATGCGCTTATCATGTCCGATCCTGGGCTAATTATGCTCGTACGTGACAAGTGGCCTGATATGCCTATTCACCTTTCTGTACAGGCTAATGCAGTCAACTATGCTGCGGTACAATTTTGGGCCAAACAAGGAATTGAGCGCGTAATTCTTTCTCGTGAACTATCACTACAAGAAATAGAAGAGATCCGTGCGCTTTGCCCAGAAACAGAACTTGAGGTGTTTGTCCATGGGGCACTGTGCATGGCATACTCTGGGCGCTGTTTGTTATCTGGTTACATCAATAAGCGCGATCCAAACCAAGGAACGTGTACCAATGCCTGTCGCTGGAGTTACGACGTAAAGCCAGGTCAAGAAGACGAAACCGGTGACGTAGTGCATAAAGTGGATCCAAAGGCCATTATTCCTACTTTGGGTGAAGGCCAGCCAACCGACCAAGTCTTTATGCTCGAAGAGCAAGGCCGTCCAGGTGAATATATGCCAGCGTTTGAGGATGAACACGGCACATACATCATGAACTCCAAAGACTTACGTGCTGTACAGTATGTTGACCAGCTGACTCGTATGGGCGTACATAGCCTTAAAATTGAAGGTCGTACCAAATCTTTCTATTACGTTGCACGTACCGCTCAAGTTTATCGTAAAGCCATAGATGATGCAGTGGCGGGTAAGCCATTTGATCCCAGCTTAATGAAAACTCTAGAGAATCTTGCTCACCGAGGCTACACCGAAGGCTTCTTAAAGCGTCATGTACATCAGGACTACCAAAACTACGACTACGGCCACTCTATCTCAGATAAACAACAATTTGTCGGTGAAGTGCTAGGTCGCACAAACAATGGCTTAGTTGAAATCGACGTAAAGAACAAGTTCTGCACAGGACACAGCCTTGAGTTGATGACACCAAAAGGGAATATTCACTTTAACCTTGAACACATGGAAAATAAAAAAGGTGAGACCATTGATGACGCTAAAGGCTCAGGCCATGTTGTAAAGATCCCATTGCCGGAAGATATTGACTTAGACCATGCGATTTTAATGCGTAATTTAGGTCAGGATGAGGACACACGAAACCCATTTAAAAAGGCTTAGTCATGGCACTTTTGATCAATGATAAATGTATCAACTGTGATATGTGTGACCCTGAATGTCCAAATCAAGCCATTTATATGGGCGATAAAATTTATCAAATTGACCCAGATAAGTGCACAGAATGCGTGGGGCATTACGATACACCAACTTGTGTGAGTGTATGCCCAATAGACTGTATCAAGCCGGATCCAAATTATAAGGAAAGCCTAGATCAACTGGCTGAAAAGTATCTTCGCCTTACTGAACCAAATCCGTGAAGCCTAAAGGCTTCACTTTCTCTTTTCAACCAGTGCGCGCCTCAAAAACACCCTGGGTCTCTATACTCGCATGAAATGACGGCAAGAGCCTGATACTAACGGCAGTAATAAAACGACTATCCGCTCGCTACTGGGTACCCCAAACCCCAGCGGTTATATATGTATTCTTTTTGTTTCGTCCGAACACTTCGAGCCAAACCCCCCCCCTTTGTTAAACCCCAGTCAAAAACTTTTATTTTACAAAATAATTACACTTGGTTATAACTTAGCTTGAACAAAAAACAAACAAAAAGGATACAACATGAAACACCACTACCTATCAGCATGTATACTCGCATTGCTTTCGCACCAAGCTACAGCAGCAGGTCAACACGACTCAATCTCGCTACCTGATTTTACTGCAGAGCATGTTCGTAGCTTACCAATCACCAGCCTGATGGCCGTGAACCCAGATCTATTTCTATTTAGTAACGCGCTGCAGTATGTTGACTGGCAACAAACTCTTGATACAACTGCGCCCCATCTCAACGATAAACTTGAGGTCATCTTGCATTACGCAGGCTATGCCAGTATCAATCCAAAGCTATTGCTCGCTTTAATGGAAATGTCATCTGGCATCATTAGCACGCCAACGCCAGAGGCATATTTAGCACCGTTTGGAAAACTCTCGCATGAAACAGGCTTCGATGCGCAGCTTAAAGATATCGCGCTAAATTTAAGTGGTCGATACTACGCGTTCCAAAAACTTCAAACTGAAATGGGCTTACAAGCCTTTCCAGCAGTAAATGAAGCCACCGTTGCCCTTGCTGATCTGACTAGTATGCCAGTCAATCAACTATTTAATGTTTATCAGACATTATTTAATGGTGAATCTTTGGCACTCAAGGAAGATAGCGCTTCACACTTTACGGCCTCAAAAGACTCACAAGTAGGCACACTCGCCAGTTTCACTCTCAACTTTCCTTGGCCTTCAGGTTACGCTTGGTATAGTGGTGGCGCACACTCGAATACCGGATCTGGATACCCATACTCTTCATTGGACTTTAATAATGGGTCTGGTGGTTGGGGTAGTAATACACCTTGGGTACAAGCCGCACACGGCGGTACCGTCACGCGCTACTCACAATGTAATATTCGAGTAACACACTCAAGTGGCTACTCAACTCAGTACTACCATATGGAAAGCCTCCAATATAATACTGGTGATGTGGTATCCGCAGGCGCGTGGCTCGGCCGCTATGCCGACGACAAATCAACAGCATTATGCCAAGGAGGTCAATCAACAGGCCCTCATGTGCACTTCTCTTTACTCTATAATGGCGGGCATATTTCACTTCATAATTGGTACATCAGTGGCTATCGCATAGACGTTGGTAACTACAACTATGACGATAATTGCAGCCGCTTCTACTTTGAGAAAAACGGTTACCGCACCTGTGCATGGAGAGCATTGTATAAGTAGGTGATAACTTGTTCTCTAGCCGCTGTTATCCCTTAGGGTGAAATTTGTTTTAATACCAATTTGCTTAATT
>NZ_RCSQ01000055.1:0-53930 GCF_004103255.1 Pseudoalteromonas sp. PS5 | reverse complement strand
TTGTCGATAACTAGGCAAAAATTTTGCTATTTAGTTGTTCTAAATGAGAAACTTTTAACGCTGTTAGCGTCAGATTTACTCCTTCAAATTGAGCAAGTATTAAGTCAAATTGGTATTACTCAAACCATTAAGCTCAAGTTTTACGGCGCTTTATATTAGCCCCTAACCGACTCAATTTATCTTCTATCTTTTGATACCCTCTATCAACATGATAGATACGGTCAACAATAGTCTCACCTGTAGCGACGATCCCTGTGAGGATCAAACTTGCTGATGCACGTAAGTCCGTTGCCATTACTTGTGCACCAGACAAAGAAGCAGTATCGCCACAAATCGCTGTATTCCCTTCTAAGCGAATATTCGCTCCCATACGCTGCAATTCTGGCACATGCATAAAGCGATTTTCAAAGATGGTTTCTGTAATTGTTGCGCTCCCTTCTGCTACTACGTTTAGTGCAGTAAACTGAGCTTGCATGTCTGTTGGAAACCCTGGATGTGGCATAGTCTTAATATTTACCGCTTTCAACGCGCGCTGACGCATGTCCACATAGATACTATCATCATTGACTTCAACGATAGCATTGGCAGCTCGAAGCTTTTCAAGAACGGGTTCAAGACTATGATAATCCGTGTTTTTACAAAGCACCTCGCCCTTTGCCATCGCCGCTGCAACAAGGAAAGTCCCCGTTTCAATGCGATCTGGAAGGATCTTATGCTCACACCCGCTGAGATGTTCTACACCTTCGACTTCAATTCGGCTAGAACCTGCACCACTTATTTTTGCTCCCATAGCAACCAAGCACTGGGCTAAATTGATGATTTCAGGTTCTCTGGCAGCATTTTCTAATACGGTTTTACCATCAGCAAGTGTGGCAGCCATCAGCAAGTTTTCGGTCGCACCAACACTGACCGTTTCCATGAAGATCTCTGCACCACGCAATCGCCCTTCTGTCGTTGCATGAATATAACCATTCTCAACTTTGATGGTTGCACCCATTTTCTCTAGGCCTGAAATATGTAGATCAACAGGACGAGCACCAATAGCACAACCACCGGGTAACGATACCTGTGCATTACCAAATCTAGCCACCAAAGGACCGAGCGCCAATACCGATGCGCGCATCTGCTTCACCAGATCATAAGGAGCAAGCACATTGTTTACCGTCGCGCCGTTGATTTCAAGCGTGTCGCCATCCCACTCCACTTCGGCACCTAGAGTCTTTAGTAATGCTTCTGTCGTACCGATATCACGTAAGTGCGGTACATTAGAAAAACGGCTTTTACCTTCGCCTAATAGCGCAGCAAATAGGATAGGAAGGGCTGCATTTTTAGCCCCAGAAATAGTGACTTCACCGGCAAGAGTGGTGCCACCTTGGATAACAAACTGATCCATTGCGGCACCCCGTTATTGTGGAAGAATAAATTTACGCTCTTTTTGCCACTCATCAGGCGTGAATGCGCGAATGCTCACCGCATGGATAGTCCCATCTTTGATGGTATCCATTAGTGGTCCATAAATTAACTGTTCCCTTTTTAGCCTTCTTAATCCGTCAAAACACGTTCCAACAGCAATGACTTCGTAGTGACTACCGTTTGCTTTTACGATAATTTCGTCAAGCGATAGCGCATCTTTTAATAAAGTTTCGACTTGATTTGTTTCCATTAGACTCACTCAAATAGGGTTGTCACCTGCCCCAACTCCATTAAATTTTGTAGTTGCTCAGGTGTATTTCTCAGCTCGAGACGAATGTCGCGCTGCTTTAATTGACCTAAAGAGTGAATTAACCAAGCTAAGCCCGCGGTGTCAACCCTTGAGACCTTAGAAAGGTCAAAATAGACGGTTGATTGTGCATTTTTCAGCAATTGAACGATAGCCGACTGTTTCAGTGCGCTTGGTAAACTCGCTCTTGTTAGTTCACCAGTTAACACGATTTCACCTTTACTTTCGGTGAATGAAATTTTAGGCGTCACCATCATCCCCTCTAAATTGCACAGGAAGCTTGCTCTTTTTGTCCAACAACTGGATCACATGTTCAATACCTTGTTGGCGCAAGATACCATGCAACTCACTTTGTTTGGCATCTAATAGGCTGATCCCTTCTGCCATCATATCAAAGGCACGCCAATCATTGTCTTTACCGCGCCTAACTTTAAAATCAATTTTAATATCCGGTTTACCAGCCTCAACTATTTTTGTTTTTACAATAGCAATATCTTCTTTATCAAATGGCCGGTGTTCACCGAATTCTACTTTTTGATCTTTATACTGAGTAAACACACCAGCATACGTTGCAACTAGGTAGTTTTTGAACACCTCAATAAAGGTTTTAATATGCTCAACTGCGGCTGCTTTTTCCTGTTTATCTTCAATGTTACGTACTGTTTGAATGTAGGATCCCAAAACGCGATATGCGGCATATTTGTAATCGATGTAAGGCAAAAGCTCTTCTTCGACGATAACACGTAGGTGCTCTTTATCCTTTTCGATAATGCTCTGCTCTTTTGTAACACGCTGAAAAGTTTGTGCTGCAACTTGCTCAACCATTTTATATGGATCGCTTGAGTCCACTTCTTTTGCCTGCAATGACATCGTAACCATAATGGCAACTAGCCAAATCAGGCATTTGGTATAAAGATTCATTAACATATTTACTCGCTCCCTTGATTAAATAGGAACTGACCAATCAACTCTTCTAATACAAGCGCTGACTTTGTGTCTGTGATCATATCGCCGTCTTTAAGCGCTTTTGTTTCCACCCCAAAGAGAGACTCAAGATCAACACTATCTTCGCTCGTCACTTCTTGACCTAAACACTTTTGCTTAGCTGACTCAGCGGCAATTACTGGAGAAATACCAAGATATTGCTCACCTAAAATGCCCGACGTTAATATAGAAACTGATGAAGTATCAGAAAACTGACATTCATAGTTTTTGTCGATACTCATCGAAACCACAGGTACAAATTCCTGCGGGTGTATCTGAATGCCATCAACACGGCCAATAACAACTCCGCCCACTTTGATTGGTGCACGTGTTTTCAGTGAACCGATATTCTCAAACTTAGCTTGCAGCATGTAGGTTTCACCATTACCACTCAAGCCTGAGTTTGCCACTTTGAGCGCTAACATGATAAATGCAGCGACACCCAACGCTACAAATAGCCCAACTAAAATTTCAATTTTCCGTGTATTCATTTTTTAAAACCTTTTAACTTGAGAACATAACCGCTGTTAATACAAAGTCGAAGCCAAGTACAGCCAGTGAAGAGTGTACTACTGTCTCTGTCGTCGCCTTACTTATCCCTTCAGATGTAGGGACACAGTCATAGCCTTTGTACAACGCGATCCAAGTCACCAATAGTGCAAATACGAAGCTCTTAATAAGACCGTTTAAAATATCTTTTTGGAACGATACCTGTGATTGCATGATAGACCAGAAGCTACCAGAATCGACTCCTAACCAATCCACCCCAACCAAATGTGCACCTAAGATAGCGATTGCTGAAAATATCAACGCAAGCAGTGGCATACTGATAAAGCCTGCCCAAAATCGTGGTGCAATAACGCGCTTTAATGGGTCAATAGCCATCATCTCTAAACTAGATAATTGCTCAGTTGCTTTCATTAAACCAATTTCAGCAGTCAGTGCACTACCCGCACGCCCAGCAAATAACAGCGCCGTAACAACGGGACCTAATTCTCTTAGTAGACTCAACGCCACCAACGGCCCAAGGCTATCCTCAGCGCCATATCCTACTAATACGGTATAGCCTTGTAGCGCTAAAACCATACCAATAAATAACCCCGAGACCATAATAATCAACAGTGACTGATGACCTACCATGTAGAGTTGTTTGATTAATAGCGGTGTGCCTTTGCGAAAGTTAGGTAAACTAAATAACGCCCCAAATAGCATATTGGTTGCACGACCAAGAGCAGCAAAGCGACTTAGTGTTTTATGACCTATTTTTTGTAGAAAATCGACCAACTCTACTCTCCTTGCAACAGTGCTTGTTGATAATCAGGGGCATTGAAGTGAAATGGTACAGGGCCATCGGCAAGCCCTTGTAAAAACTGCTGCACTAGCGCTGAGTCATGCTTTAGCATTTGCTCAGGCGTCCCTTCACCTATCACGCCTTGCTCAGCGATAATGACAACATGATCCGCGATACTCAGTACCTCTGTCACATCATGGGTTACGATTAAGGATGATAGACCTAACACTTCATTTAGTGACTTAATTAAACGTACCAACACCCCCATCGAAATGGGGTCTTGCCCAGCGAATGGCTCATCATACATGATAAGTTCGGGGTCAAGCGCTATCGCACGCGCTAGAGCAGCGCGCCTCGCCATGCCGCCAGAAAGCTCTGCAGGCATTAAATCCTTTGCACCACGAAGTCCTACTGCTTGCAGCTTCATCAATACTACTAACTGAATGAGCTCTTCTGACAATTCCGTGTGTTCGCGCAAAGGAAAAGCGACATTGTCAAAGACACTCATGTCTGTGAACAACGCACCGCTTTGAAACAACATGCTCATGCGAGTTCTTGCTTGATATAATTCACTACGGGACATACTTGGGATACTGTTTCCAGCAAAAAGAATATCACCACTATTAGGTTTTAACTGGCCACCGATCAATCGCAGCATAGTCGTTTTACCTATGCCACTTGGCCCCATTATTGCGGTGATTTTGCCTTCTGGTACGGAAAAGCTCATGTTTTTGTAGATGATCCTTTCACCCCTGGAAAAGGTTACATCCTTGATTTCTACAATTGATTGCGACAAGTCGCTCTCCAGATCAAGACTATATTCATCGGAGTATGATACTTTTTTTTCAAACAAGATGGAAAATCGTTTTGGTAAAATTTTGTAAGTCGTTAAATGTGACGGTTTGCTTATACTTTCCAAGGCGCATTTGGTAGTATCTAACGAAATTTTAATCCTATTGGCTAGAGGTTCATGGTTTTATCGTTTGTTATTCTCATTCTTGGCTTTATTGCACTGGTTTGGAGTGCCGACCGCTTCGTTTTTGGCGCAGCAGCTTTAGCTCGAAACTTTGGTGTACCAACATTAATTGTTGGCTTAACCATTGTCGCCATGGGCTCTTCAGCCCCCGAAATGATGGTTGCTGCACAGGCCGCTCTTGCAGATAAAACAGACACAGCCGTTGGTAACGCCGTAGGTTCTAACATTGCCAATATATTATTAGTCCTTGGGATCACCGCCTTACTCCGACCGCTTTCGGTTGGCTCAGGAATTTTACGTCGAGAAATGCCACTTCTTATCATTGTTTCCTTGGGAGCTTGGTATATTGTCAGTGACAATAACTTTAGTTTTGTTGAAGGTATATTACTGCTTATTGGCTTCGCAGCATTTCTCCTTACCTTAATTATCATTACCAAACGCAGCGGCAACAGCAATGACGATCCTTTCGTTAGTGAAGCGTGTGAAGAGGTGCCGGATAATGTCCCCACACAAAAAGCTATTTTTTGGCTTGTTGTTGGTATGATTTTGCTCCCCGTTAGCGCCGATTATCTGGTGGGTGCAGCTGTTGATATTGCAAAGTACTTTGGGATGAGCGACTTATTGATTGGGTTAACTATCATCGCGGTAGGAACCAGTTTACCTGAACTCGCAGCCTGTGTAGCTGGCGTATTAAAAAATGAAGACGATTTAGCGCTAGGTAATATCATTGGTTCGAATATTTTTAATATCCTTGCGGTACTGTCTATTGCGGGGATCATCAATCCCTCCGTATTAGATACCAATATCGCGGCTCGTGATATATTTATTATGCTTGGTGCAACACTATTGCTACTTATTATGAGCTTAAGCATTACTGGTAAACGTCGTATCAACCGCTTTGAAGGTGGTTTGTTACTCGCCTGCTTTATCGGATATATTTACTACATCATTTAAGGAATACACGTGACAACGACCCCATTTATTGAATCTGCTAATCAAGTGTTTGCTACTGAGCTTGCAGCAATAGAGGAAGTGCAGCAGTTTGTCGATCAACAGTTTGAGCAAGCTTGTAAAATAATGTTTAATTGCCAAGGTCGAATTATTGTTATTGGTATGGGTAAGTCAGGTCATATTGGAAATAAAATTGCCGCTACACTCGCCAGCACAGGAAGCCCTGCTTTTTTCGTGCACCCAGGTGAGGCTAGTCATGGCGATTTAGGTATGATCACCAAAGATGATGTGGTTTTGATGATATCAAATTCAGGTGAAACCCAAGAAGTTATCTCAATCTTACCGATAATTAAACGTTTAGGTGCACCTGTGATCTCTATGACAGGCAACCCAAGCTCAACCATGGCTCGCAACGCCAGTGTTCACCTTTGCGTTAAAGTGTCAAAAGAGGCGTGCCCACTAGGATTAGCGCCCACAGCAAGTACCACAGCAACGCTGGTTATGGGAGACGCATTAGCAGTTGCTCTACTTGAAGCCAGAGGATTTACTGCCGATGATTTCGCGCTTTCTCACCCGGGAGGAAGTTTAGGCAAACGACTATTACTCACAGTCGCTGACATCATGCACAAAGACAGTGCCATTCCTATGGTCAGTAGCAACTGTACCGTCAAAGAAGCCCTTTTCGAAATGTCTGCAAAAAGTCTTGGAATGACAGCGATTGTCGACGAGCAGACACAATTGCAAGGTATTTTTACAGACGGTGACTTGCGCCGTATCATAGAACAAAAAGTAGACATACACACAACGCCAATCACACAAGTTATGACCGCAAAAAGTACCACCGCACGTGCCGATATGCTCGCTGCTGAGGTGCTAAATATTATGGAAAATAAACGCATCAATGGACTAATTGTGGTTGACGAGAATAATGTCCCTGTGGGTGCATTGAATACCCAAGATTTACTTAGAGCGGGAGTGCTATGATGCAGTTTAGCGACCTTTATCAAGATATCTCAACAGATGCTTGGCAAAAAGCAACTCAAATTAAACTCTTAATTTGCGATATTGACGGTGTATTCTCTGACGGACGCATTTATCTAGGTAACAACGGTGAAGAATTAAAGGCATTCAATACCAAAGACGGCTTCGGTATCAAGGCGCTCGTAAACTGCGGTATTGAGGTTGCGGTCATCACTGGTAGACATTCACAAATAGTTCAGCAACGCATGACTAGTTTAAATGTAACGCATATTTACCAAGGTCAAGAAAACAAGCTAGTGGCATATGAAGCACTAAAAACGCAGCTTAATCTGAAGGATGCAGACATTGCCTATATTGGCGATGATGGCCCTGATCTGCCAGTGATGGAGCAAGTTGGCTTTGCTGTCGCCGTGAATGATGCACATCCGCTGATAAAACGCATTGCCCACTATACCACTTTGATGCCGGGAGGCTTTGGCGCCGTCAGAGAGTTAACAGATCTGCTCATGCTCAGCCAAAACCACCCTCTTACCACTACAGGGTCAAGTACATGACTGTGCTTCGTGTCATTCTGCTCATTACTTTTAGTGCGCTGATGGTTTGGCTGTGGTCGCCGATGTTTAACGCATCAGAAACCAACAAGAAAAGTGACGATGAACCACTTGCTAAGCCCGATTATGTGGCGACCGCATTAGAGCAAACTACCTACAGTGAAAATGGCTTACTAAACTACCATGTGACTGCTGATAAAATGGAACTTTATCAAGATCTTGGTTTTAGCCACTTTGCAAAACCCATTTTTACATTATATAACGGTGAGCAAAATTGGCAGATAAGTGCATTGGAAGCCACATTATACGAGAACAACACCCTGATTTTAGAAGGGGATGTTTTAGCAAAAAACCTCACACCAGACGCAATGATCAGTACTATCAATGCCGACAATGTCAGGGTTGAAATTAAACAAAAGTTGATGAAATCAGAACACCCCGTCATTATCACAGGCCCTAGCCTTAAAATTACCGGTAAAGGCCTACATGCAGACTTGCAAAAACAGCTGATTGAGCTCATCAACCATACAAAGACAATTTATTATGACCAGTAAAATAATTAACAAATTAGTTTTCGTCGGCTTGCTCGCAAGTTCCACTTTCGCAGCTGCTGCAGAGCAAAATGAAGTCATTATCGATGCTGGCCGTCAGCAAGCTCAACTGCAAAGTAACATAGGCATTTTCGAGCAAAACGTTGTCATTATTCATGGCACAAGAAAAATCAATGCTGATCGTTTGGAAGTGCACCGCCGCGCTGAGCTTGGTTCAAATAAGCAGCTACTAATTGCTACTGGCAACCCTGCGGTTTTTGAAGAAGCTCAGGCAGATGGTACAACCTTACGCGCAGCGGCTAATGAAATTCGCTATGATGTTGCTGAATTAAAGTTAGTACTTACTGGCAATGCTGAAATATCGCAAGCGGGTCAAAAAAGTAGTGCACAAGTCATTACTTATCATATCGAAAAGCAACTCATTAGCGCCGAGCGCTCTGAACAGGGCGACTCTCGGGTTAGAACAATTCTGGTTCCTGTTGAAAAGAAATCTGACACCAGCGTGGAAAAAAGTGAAGATCCACAGGAAAAAGGTAACAATTCATGAGCGAGCTCAAAGCAACAGGCTTGGCAAAAAGTTATAAAGGTCGCCAAGTTGTCAAAAATGTAGGACTGAGTGTCGAAGCAGGTAGCATCGTTGGTTTACTTGGCCCTAATGGTGCGGGGAAAACCACTACTTTTTATATGATTGTGGGCTTAGTACCAAGTGACAAAGGCTTTATACAAATCGATGATGAGGATATCACCCTACTCCCGATGCACAGTCGCGCACGCCTAGGGATTGGATATTTACCTCAAGAGTCATCCATATTTAGGAAGCTAACGGTATATCAAAACCTCATGGCTATTTTGGAAACCCGCAAAGATTTGTCTAAAGTTGAAAGAGAAGCTCAGCTTAATGAGTTGTTGGATGAATTTAATATCCAACACATCCGTGATTCTCAAGGGATGGCATTATCTGGAGGAGAGAGAAGACGGGTAGAAATTGCTCGTGCTTTAGCCGCTAATCCTAAGTTTATCTTGTTAGATGAACCTTTTGCTGGCGTTGATCCAATTTCAGTGTTAGATATAAAGACAATCATTGAGCACCTTAAAAATCGTGGGATCGGTGTACTGATCACCGACCACAATGTAAGAGAAACGCTGGACGTATGTGAAAAAGCCTACATCGTTTCACACGGTGAATTAATCGCCGCTGGTACGCCAGAACATGTTTTAGCGGATCAAACCGTAAGAGATGTCTACCTAGGCGAACAATTCAAGCTATAGTTAAGACGTAGTATTAATAACTGTTAAAAGGGATTGTTAGAGATACATGAGGCAATCATTACAGCTGCGCATGGGGCAGCAACTTACAATGACTCCACAACTGCAACAAGCCATACGCCTGTTGCAGCTTAGTACGTTGGATCTACAGCAAGAAATACAAGAAGCGTTGGACAGCAACCCACTATTGGAAGTGGAAGAAGGCGATACCGCAGACGCAGAAAGTACTGAACAACACAGCCAAGATAAAAATAATACGGACGATAGTCAGCAAAGCTCAGATGAAGCGCCTGTCAGCGAGTATGAAATGGACTCAGATACCGCCATGAGCAAAGAAACGGTTAGTGATGATCTTGCCATGGATGTGACTTGGGATGAATATATGAGTGCTGCACCAGCATCAAGCGCAGCTCCTTTACCTGATGATGATAACGTCTACCAGGGAGAGACTTCCGAATCACTACACGACTACCTAATGTGGCAGTTAGAACTTACGCCATTTAGCCCAACAGATAGAGCCATTGCTATTGCCATCATCGAAGCGGTAGATCTGTCTGGCATTTTAACGCTTTCCTGTGAAGATATTTTAGAAAGTATCAATGATGAAAACAGTGAAGAGCCGGTAGAGTTGGATGAAGTCGAAGCCGTACTGAAACGTATCCAGTTGTTTGACCCTGTCGGTATTGCTGCACGAAGCTTGCAAGAATGTTTATGTATTCAGTTAAATCAATTTGCACCTGACACACCGTGGATCACCGAAACCAAGATGATCCTGACCGAGCACATTGATTTACTTGCTAGCCGTGATTACCGTACCTTAGCGAAAAAAACACGCTTAAAAGAAGCTGAGCTAAAAGAAGTTATGACGCTGATCCACAGTCTTAACCCTAAGCCAGCTGCGAGTATTATTCATGAAGAACCCGAATACGTTATTCCAGATGTGTCGGTAAAAAAAAGTGAAAGGCCGCTGGGTTGTAGAGCTAAACCCTGATGCGATGCCTAAGATTAGAGTAAATGACCACTACGCTGCGATGTCGAGAACTGCTAAATCGAGTACTGATAGCCAGTTTATTCGCTCACACCTTCAAGAAGCAAAGTGGTTTATTAAGAGCTTAGAAAGTCGCAATGACACTTTATTGAAAGTTACCAATTGCATTGTGCAACAACAACAGGCATTCTTTGAACATGGCCCCGAAGCGATGAGACCTATGGTGTTAAACGATGTCGCAGAGATGGTTGATATGCACGAATCTACGATTTCTCGTGTCACCACCCAAAAGTACATGCACACACCAAGGGGTATATTTGAGCTGAAGTATTTCTTCTCAAGCCATGTCAGTACCGAAAATGGAGGCGAGTGCTCCTCAACAGCAATACGAGCACTCATCAAAAAGCTAATAGCTGCGGAAAACACTGCTAAACCATTAAGTGATAGCAAAATTGCAGATATTTTAGCTGAACAAGGAATTAAGGTAGCGAGACGCACGATTGCAAAATACCGTGAATCCCTAGCCATTCCACCGTCAAATCAGCGTAAAAGCTTGATATAAGACGTTAAACACAAGAAGGAAAAATGCTTATGCAACTAAATTTAACTGGTCGCCATGTAGAAATCACTGACTCTTTAAGAGATTATGTCACCAACAAGTTTGCGAAGCTTGAGAGGCACTTTGATCATATCAATAACGTTCATGTGATCCTTGATGTCGAAAAACTAGTTCAAAAAGCAGAAGCAACATTGCACGTAAATGGCGGCGAGCTATTTGCATCAACAGAGCATCAAGACATGTATGCAGCAATTGATGGCCTGATTGACAAACTAGACCGTCAAGTAATTAAACACAAAGAGAAGCTCACTCGACACTAAAATGAAATTAAGTGAATTAGTGAATAAGGACTGTAGCAAAGCTGCGGTCCTTTTTAGTAGCAAAAAACGTATTCTCGAATACATTAGCGAATTAGCGCATAGCCAAATCCCTGATACCAGCCAGCACACTATCTTAGATGCCCTTATGGCACGAGAAAAGCTGGGAAGTACAGGTATAGGTAAAGGGATCGCAATTCCTCATGGGCGACTTGAAGGTATTGATAAAATACTGGCGATGGTCTTGGTAAGCGAACAAGGGATCCCGTTTGAGGCGATCGACAAACAGCCTGTCGATATTTTTGTCGCATTCATCGTACCTGAAGGAGATAATCAACAACACTTAAAGACCTTAGCTGCGATTGCTGATACACTCAAAAATAAGTCATTTTGCAAAATGCTCAGGCAAGCGAAAAATGACGATGAGTTATATGCAGTGATCCAAGGTGAATTTGATGAGTGATGAAGAAAAAGGACTCGAGCTTATCATTATCAGTGGCCGTTCTGGTTCTGGTAAGTCTGTAGCACTTCGAGTATTAGAAGATTTAGGCTACTATTGTGTCGACAACATTCCGGTTAATTTACTCCCCTCTTTAGTTCGTAGTGTTTCTGACAACTACAACAAAGTTGCTGTTAGTATCGATGTCCGCAACCTCCCCAAAGAACAAGATGAGTTCAACGATATACTCGAGTACTTACCAGGTTTTGCTAAACCAATCCTGTTTTATCTAGACAGCGATGATCAGACGCTCATTAAACGTTTTTCAGAAACGCGCCGTTTGCATCCATTATCAATACACAACCTGCCTTTAGACGTTGCAATTAAAAAAGAGCGTGAGCTGTTAGATGTATTGACGACTAGAGCTGACTTCTTAATTGATACTACCAGCCTCAGCGTGCACCAACTGGCAGAAGATATTCGTGAAAAGATTTTAGGTCAGAAAAATAAACAACTTATCATTACCTTTGAATCTTTTGGCTTCAAGCACGGTATTCCAAAACAAGCAGATTACGTATTTGATGCGCGTTTTTTACCAAACCCGCACTGGGAACCAGAGCTAAAGCCATTAACAGGGCTAGATCAGCCGGTAAAAGACTATCTCTCAAGTCATAGCATAGTGCAGAAATTTACTTGGCAAATTCAAACGTTTGTCCAAACTTGGTTGCCACACCTTGAACGAAACAACCGTAGCTACTTAACCATAGCTATAGGCTGTACTGGTGGCCAGCACCGCTCTGTTTATTTAGCACAAACGATTGGTGAGCGCTTTGCAAAAACACACTCTAACGTAAAAATCCGCCATCGTGAGCAAGAGAATAATGTGTGAAGATACATTTTTAATCCAAAATAAGCTTGGATTACATGCTCGAGCAGCAACTGAACTGGCTCAGCTTGCCGTTCAGTTTGATGCAGAGGTGACTTTATATCAGGGCGATAAAAGCGCGTCAGCGGATAGCGTTCTGGCACTGCTACTTCTGGAGAGCAGCCAAGGTAAAGAAGTTAAAGTTGTGTGTAGCGGCCCTGATGCGCAGCCCGCACTGGATGCTATCGGTATGCTGATCCATAATAAGTTCAATGAATCAGAATAACTTCCCACAACCGTAACAGGTATTGTGTCAGCACCAATTCATATAACATGTGCTACACTTCGATACGCAAATTCAATTAAATAAGTCTCGCCCACTCGCCTGTAAACCTTGGTAGAACAAAGAAAACTGCGTTACACTGTAGTGGCTGTTAGCGCTAAAACTGGCTGCTAGAAGGGCGTGATACCAACTGTCTTAATACTTGCTCAATTTGAAGGGGTAAGCCTGACGCTAGTAACTGCGTTAAAAAACTCTTATTTAGAATAAATTAATGCTCCTAAGCTGAGGTTGATTATTTCGATACATGAGGCTAAACGAAGCTAGTATGGTATATCCCAGTTTTGAGTCGGTTGAGGTGGTAATTCATTTATAATAAATAAAGCTAGAATAAACCGGCAGCCCACCCACGGAAATATATTGTGTCACATTTTTACAAGACATGGTTTCTGAATACATTACAGCATGTTGGGGCGAGCAAACCACTATCATTTACTGTCAACATTATCAAAAAGGACGCGTATGCCTGAAGTATTTGAACAAGACTATACACTGGAGCAACTTCAAAAGGTTACCAAAGCCTTAAACAGTGGTCAGTTTGTTCAAGTAAGGCGTATGCTAGCAGAAACCGCTCCTTGTGATACCGCACTCCTACTAGAGTCATCACCTCATAAAGTTCGCTCTATGCTCTGGCAACTTGTTGACCCAGATATTCAAGGGGATGTGCTCGAGGAGCTGTCTGAGGATGTAAGGCTGGGGATCATCGCTCAGATGGAACCTGAGCTTATCGCAGCTGCAACCGAAGACATGGATGATGATGACTTAGGTGATGTCCTTCGTAGCCTTCCTGATACCGTTTATCAGGATGTTATCGGTGCGATGGATACACAGGATAGAGAGCGTGCTACACAGGCATTATCCTACAAGGAGAACTCCGCTGGCGCTCTGATGAGCACAGATACGGTCACTATACGGCCAGATGTCACTTTGGAAGTGGTATTTAGGTACCTTCGCCTCAAAGGTGAGCTACCTGATGGTACTGATGAGCTGTATGTCGTGGATAAAGATAACTGCTTTTTAGGCACGCTACCTGTCAATATTCTACTCACTAATTCACCAGATAGTATTGTTCGCGAGTTGATGGATGAAGATAAGGAAACCATTCCTATCTCCATGGATGAATCTGAGGTTGCACAACTGTTTGAGCGTCATAACTGGATTTCAGCTCCTGTCGTTGACGATAATGCCCACCTTCTCGGCCGTGTTACCATTGATGATGTGGTCGATGTTATTCGTGAAGATGCCGAGCACAGTCTATTAAGTATGGCTGGTCTTGAGGACGAGGAAGACACCTTTGCTCCTGTTCTTAAAAGTAGCAAGCGCCGTTCAATTTGGCTGGGCATAAACTTGCTTACAGCGTTAATGGCAGCATTCGTCGCCAGCTTTTTCGAAGGTACTTTAGATATTTTGCCAATCCTTGCAGTACTAAATGGCATCGTACCAAGTATGGGTGGGGTTGCAGGTAGTCAAACGTTAACACTGGTTATTCGTGGTATAGCCCTTGGTCATATCAATCAAACCAACCAGAAGTTTTTAATGGGTAAAGAGCTGGCCATTGGTGCGTTAAATGGGTTGCTATGGTCGTTGTTAATCGCGGGTGTCATTGCAGTGTGGCAGTGGGATTTCACACTCGGTGCAGTCATCGCCTTCGCTATGTTTATGAATTTAGTCGCAGCGGGTATTGCTGGTGCAAGTATCCCAATTATGCTGAAAAAAATGAATATCGACCCTGCTCTAGCAGGAAGTGTGGTGCTAACAACAGTCACTGATATTGTCGGAATTTTTGCATTCCTTGGCACTGCAACTTGGCTGCTCGTTTAACAATGACAGATACAGATAATGCTGGCAATACCGCCAGCATTACTTAATAGGGTGCAGTGTTATTCTCCTGCAATCTGCATGCTATTGAGTAGCACCGAACCAGTTTGTAGCGCGCCTCGACATTCGATATCACCACCTAACCCTTCAATGTTGGCAAACATGTCTTTTAGATTACCTGCAATCGTGATTTCACTGACAGGATACTGTATCACACCATTTTCTACCCAAAACCCTGCTGCACCTCTTGAGTAGTCACCAGTTACCGTATTGACCCCCTGTCCCATCAACTCGGTTACCAGTAAACCTGTGCCCATAGTCGCCAGTAAAGCGCTCAAGTCATCATGGGTAGGTTTTACTAGCCAATTATGTATACCACCAGCATGCCCTGTAGCTTGCATATTCATCCTGCGCGCCGCATAACTTGCCAATAAGTAAGTATTCAGTACACCGTCTGTGATAATTTCACGATCTATTGTTTTCACTCCTTCACTATCAAATGGGCTTGATGCTAACCCTTGCAGCAAATGAGGCTTCTCTTCGATATTGACACAAGTATTAAAAATTTGAGTATCTAAAGAGTCCATTAAGAAACTTGATTTTCGATACAAAGCGCCACCACCAATGGCTGACACTAAGTGTCCAAATAAGCTATTGGCAATATCAGCGCGGAAAATCACAGGCACTTTGCGTGTAGATAGCTTTTGACTACCTAGCTTCGCTAACGTCGACTGAGCCGCTTCAAGTCCAACAGCATTAGCAGATTTAAGCTCAGTATGTACGCGGGAAAGCGTAAACGCAGAGTCTCTTTGCATTTGCTCTGCTTCTTTCCCTATTACCATAGTACTTAAACTGTGTCTTGTTCGTGGAAAGCCCGCGATCAGTCCATGACTATTACCATACACTCGGATCCCTTGGTGACTGGATAAACTCGCACCATCCGAGTTAACTATTCTGGGGTCGTAGTCAAGCGCTGCTTTTTCCGCCGCGATACACTGCTCTATGGCTTCATCCGGAGAAACTTCCCACGGGTGAAATAGATCTAGTTCAGGAGGAGACATTTCCAATAGCGCCTCATCTGCGACCCCATTACAAGGATCATCCGATGTAAACTTGGCGATATCGATTGCCTTTTCTACAACCGAGCGCAATGCCTTAGGGCTAAGATCAGCTGTCGATGCAGAACCTTTGTGGTTGCCAACATATACACTTATCCCCAGCCCACCATCTTGGTTAAATTCAATGGTTTCAACCTCTCCCATACGCGTACTTACAGATAACCCTGAGGTACTTGACATTGCTGCCTCAGCGGAGGTTGCTCCTAGTTTTTTTGCCTGTGCAAGTACTTCAGCAACAGCATTTTTTACATCATCAATTTGGCTAAATATTGGGTGTTGTTGAGGTTGAGTCATAGATACCTTGTCCGCTTGCTCATCTGACTAAAGCTGATTAAGTTAATATGCTAACACAGCTACTCACTATTGTAGTGATCAATTGTGGTATACTCTAGGGTTAGAGACCTTAATTATTCAAAGTATAGACAAGAGCAATGGCTAAACACGAGCAACCGACTGAAGAAGAGATTATTTACGTTTCCAAAAGTGAGCTAAAACGTGAGGCGCAGGAATTACACGAGCTTGGCTGTGAGATTGCAGGGCTGGGTAAAAAACAGCGTGAGAAGCTCCCTTTAACCGACGAGCTCAAAGAAGCAATGGCCGTTGCTGATAAGATCCGAGCCAAAACAGATGCTTATCGCCGTCACATGAATTATATCTCGAAAACGTTACGTACCACTGCAAACATTGATGATATTCAAGCGGCAATGGATTTACTCCTTAATAAGAACAACCAAGCAGACGTTTTGCTCAATAAAATTGAGCATATTCGAGATGATGTTATTGCCAAGGGTGACAGTAAAATTAACGAATTATTGCTAGAGTACCCTGAACTTGAGCGCCAAAAAATGCGCCAAATGGCACGCCAAGCAAGCAAAGAGTTAAAGGCAGAGAAACCTGGTAAAGCGTACAGAGAGCTATTTCAATATTTAAAAGAAGTGATTATGCCATAGCTCACCCGGGCCAATGAATAAGGACAAAAAGGCGCATCAGCGCCTTTTTATTGTCTACAAAATAGTATTAAGCGGTGCCACCCACTGTTAGCTCATCAATTTTCAAGCTTGGCTGACCAACACCAACAGGAACGCTTTGGCCATCTTTACCACACACACCAACACCTCTATCTAACGATAAATCATTACCAACCATAGAAACTTTTTTCATCACTTCAGGGCCATTGCCAATCAAAGTGGCTCCTTTAATCGGTTGGGTGATCTTGCCATTTTCGATTAGGTAGGCTTCTGAAGCTGAAAATACAAACTTACCAGACGTAATATCGACCTGACCGCCACCAAAATTATTAGCAAATATGCCTTTATCAACGCTGCGGATGATTTCCTCTTGCGTATGCTCTCCCGCTAACATGTAGGTATTTGTCATTCTCGGCATAGGTAGATGCGCATATGACTCGCGACGAGCATTACCTGTTGGCGCAACTCCCATCAAGCTCGCATTTTGCTTGTCCTGCATGTAGCCTTTTAAAATACCGTTTTCAATCAGCACGTTGTAAGCTGCTGGAGTCCCTTCATCATCTATATTTAAAGAGCCTCTGCGATTAGCAAGCGTACCATCGTCAACCACAGTACATAAGCTAGAAGCAACTTGTTCACCAATACGGCCGCTAAATGCTGATGCACCTTTACGGTTAAAGTCACCTTCTAAGCCGTGTCCAACAGCCTCATGCAACAAAACTCCAGGCCAACCAGAACCGAGGACGACAGGCATAGTGCCTGCCGGAGCATCAATGGCTTCAAGATTAATTTGAGCTTGCCTTACCGCTTCTTTTGCAAACTGCATCCATCTAGGTTCACCATCTACCAATTCCTTAAAGTAGCCATAATCTAAACGCGCACCACCTCCAGCACTGCCGCGTTCACGGCGACCATTTTTCTCTAATAGTACTGAGCAATTTAAGCGAATTAATGGACGAATATCGGTCGCAAATGTACCGTCACTCGCAGCAATTAACACCTCTTCATATACCGCGGATAATGAGCTAACGACTTGTTGTGCTTCTGGTGCTAAGTCACGGATACATTGCTCCATTTCTCTTAACAGAGACACCTTATCAGCATCAGCCATGCTAGTAATAGGTTGTGCTGGTTGGAATTGGATTGGTGCTGATACATCGCTAAATACTTGCACTTTATGACTTTCACCAGTTTGTGCAATACTACGCGCAGCCTCAGCCGCTTTATTTAATGCTTCAATATTGATGGCATCTGAATAACTAAAACCCGTTTTTTCACCACTGACGGCACGCACACCAACGCCACGCTCAATATTGTAGCTACCATCTTTGACTATACCGTCTTCAAGCACCCAGGTTTCGTGGTGACTCGATTGAAAGTATAAATCGGCATAATTTACTTTGTGCTGGTGAATATAATCAAGCGTTTGTGTAAGTTGCTCTCTCGTCAGCTGGCTATTGGTCAGTAAATTTTGCTCTACATTACTCATAAAAACTCACTTTTAAATCGGTTGTGATCCATTACCGGCATGTTTCTTCGGATAGAATCAAGAAGTGCTCTATCAATCTTTTGGGAGATGGGCTCCAAACTCGTCTTTGTGTCTGCCAAAATCTCACCCCAAGGTGATACGATTAAGCTATGACCGTATGTTTCTCTACCATTTTCATGGTTACCAGACTGTGCAGCCGCTACCACATAGCACTGATTTTCAATTGCTCTTGCTTGTAACAAGGGCTGCCAATGCACTGCCCCTGTTGCACAAGTAAACGCACTAGGAACTAAAAATAGCTCAGCGCCTAATACTCTCATCGCTTGATATAAGCTTGCAAAGCGTAAGTCATAACATACACTGAAGCCAATTTTACCGAATGGACTGTCAGCAACCACTATCTCCTGTCCAGGAAGGGTTTGCTCAGACTCTCGGTATTGTTTAGTCTTGTCACTTATATTGGCATCAAATAGGTGGATCTTATTGTAGCGTGCTACTATCTCTCCACACGAGTTAAATAAATAGCTGGCTGCCAAGTACTTTTCATCAACACCCAGTGTTGCAATAGTGCCAGCAGCAAGCCAAATGCCATATTGACGACAAAGAGCTGATAGCTCTGTAAGGTACTGCTCACTGTGATGTGCACCTTCCCAAGCTTGCTGCGCATTCTCACAAAATGCCAGCCAGCTTTCAGGCAAGCAAACTAAAGTTTCTTCCTCAATGACCAACAAAGCTAACTGACGGCGCAGATAAGCTAGGTTTACCTCTGCGGTCTGTGCCGAGCACATCGGTAATGCGATGACTTTAGCCATTGCCACCTTCCTTATTTTGCGGCTCTATGGACTGCTTTTCTTGTTTAAGTGTAGCATCCCCACTTTGAACTGGGGACTCAGTTGCTTCGTTCTGATTGTCACTTTTTATTGTTTCGTCGTCTGGTAATTGCTCACTTACCGGAATAATAGGCGTCGGTAACTCGACCTCTTTACTCTTACGATCAACCTCTGTCACTATGGGTTCTTGCATCGTGCCGGTGATCTTAAAGTTTATTTCAGAGATAACCCGTGCAGAGTGGATCACTTTGTCTAGTGCCAATGCCGCCAACCCAGTAACGGGATTCACCGCCCACGCCATTATCACAGGTAAACTGGAGGTGACTTGGGGTGCTACAGCCAAATCATAATTAATTTCGTACGTATTGAGATCAGCATAACCCCGTATAGCTAAATCTGCTGGTACGCCATCTAATTTAGTGTCTTCAGTGACTGCTACACCATTATTTAAGTGTACTGAGCCACTCATACCATTGTAAAAAAAACCTTTGGAGAACACGTCTCTGAAGTCAAGGCGCAGTTTTCTAATCAACGAATCTAAACTCAATAATGAAAATACCCGCGCCCCTTTATCGCTTATCTCTGCCAAATGCCCTTCACCTAAGCGCCATGTTACGGTTCCAGCAAGACTTGGCATGTCCAAATCATAGGGCGCACCTTGCCAGTCCATAGCAAACTCTATATTGGCGCGAGAGTCTTTGATAGTAGAAGTAATATCAAATTCATCCATTAATTCCCCAAAATCATCACTGGCAAGTACGCCCGTTAGGCTCGTTTTCCCTTGTTCAAACCGGCCACTGGCATTTAATTTATGTTCTTTTTTATCAATAACTAACTCGGAAATAATCAGCTTGTTACCGTCACCAAATAAAGAAAGGTTCACCTTGTCCAATTGATAATCATCAACCTTACAGTCGGCACATACAAATTCAGTGGCAGGCAATTCGAGTAACCAGTCAAGAGAATCAATCTCTGCGGGTAAACCTTGCTGTGATGACGCCTCTTTGGGCAAATTAAGTCGTAAATAGTCACTATTAATGTGTATCGGTCGGCTAGAACTAGACCTTGGTATTGCTACCTGAGTGCGCATTTCTTTACTATTGATTTTAAGCTGCATAGCGCCATTTAAAGGTGTCATTGCAAAATCAACATCGTAAAATGGAATATCCGAAAAAGTTACTTTTGAAAACGCCCCACTAACCTGATTCAATGCAGGCAAAAATGCGCTGTCGGTATCACTACTTGGTACCGAGACAATACGGTCAATCAAAGGTAACCAAGGAAGCAGTTCGATCTCTTGTTGTTTTATCGTAATATCAAACCCTTCGCTATTTAAGCCTTCGTCTTTACTTCCGATTATCAGATGCGCATTGCGCATGGTCCCCGTGCTGTTATCTATGATGCCATTAAAATACAATTGACTGTCTAGTCTTGCCGTGATCAGGTTAGAAATATCATCACCTAGCACCGTACCACTTAGTAGTTTGGTTTGATTTGCTGGTTTAGCAAACTGATCAGGTAAATAACTAGTTATACCACGTAGATCACTATCAAACGTTGCTTTGTAGTTGAAGCCAGAGTCAGCAAAGTTGAGTGTTAACTCAGTATTGAGCATGCTAATCCCCTCAAAATAGCCATCAATAATGCCATTTGCATAGGGTGTTAGTTGGGTGATTCCAGCTTGTAAGCCAATCTTGCTACTCACTTGATAACTTTGCTTGTTACCTGAGCCGGATAAATTCATAGACAGTGGCATATCAAGCCAAGTCGCAGTTAACTCATTCACCTGAATATTGTCATCATCAAATGCAATGATGCCATTTACCTTCTCCAACTGCATACCTGGTTTTGCTAAAAAAACCGAATTATCTTTAAGATAAACATCGCCTTGAGCACGCACAGCGCCATCATGTAAATCCACAGTGAGAAGCACTTCTCCTGTCGCGTTCCCTTTTGCCTGAACAATTTCTAATATATTTTCGAGCGGATCAGCAATTGGCGTTGCACTGAAGAAAGGTTGTAATGTACTGGCTTCAGTGTTGTGAAGAATATCTACAGTGAGTACATCTGCTTGATTGAGATCTTCAATACTAACCACCACACCTTGATCAACTGTCTGATTAACCAGTTCACCACGATGTACATAAATATCCATTCTTTCATTTGCAAAGTGTAAAGTAACATCGCCAGACGTTACGCTTGGCCAACCGGGTGCAAAGTTAAATTTAACTTCATTCAAACGTGATTTAACTTCAAACTGGCCTTGCTTATCAGCAAACGGGAAATGCGAGAGAGGGCCATTAAGTAACACTTGGGTTTGTAAATGCTGACCGCCCTGTATACCTGATTCTAGATAGTCGACTAGGCTTTTACGCATGATACTTACCGGATAATATCGAGACGCTATCTCACCTCGTCCACCCGATAACTCTGCATATAAGTCTAAAGTAGGATCGTCATTTAATTGTAATGAAAACTCCGCAGCTAACGCCACGTCTTGATTACTTATCCAAAAATTAGGGCTAGAAACTTGCCACCCTCTTAGCTGTTGTTCTCGGATGAAAATATCACCACTTAACTGTTGAATTTCAATATTATTCTTAAAGGTTTCTTTTGATAAAAGCTCACTTTGATCAACACTAACATTTAACCTAACTTGATTATCCAACGCCACAACTTCTAATCGTGCGCCATAAATACCTGGGATCCCTTGATACGGTTCCACTGCAATATTTTCAACGACCCCCCATGCTGACCATGAAGCGTCATCGCTAATACTGAACTTAGCCGCACTCAGTTGGCCATTAGGATTCATACCATAAAGTAAGTCCCGCCCAGGAAACTGCGCCAGTTGGGCCAACTCCGCCAGTAAACTAGCGTTGATATTTTCGAGCCAAAACGTTTTATTGTGCTTAAGCCATTTTGCTTCAAGCTGGATTGGTTCGAGTGCTTTTTGGTTATGCGTAAACTGAATACCACTACTTTGGATCCACAGGCCTTCAGAATCGGGGGTGAGTAGAAATTGTGCGTCATCTAATACCAGTGTGCGCTCACGCTCATCCTCAACCCATGTCAACGCACTTGGTTTAATGTCTACCGTGATGTCTTGCAGCGTCCCCTGTTCAAACCCAAGCCATAGTTGCGCATTAATGTCTGCACTGAGGTTGGGATAGGTTAACGTCACAAGTTCTTCTAACCAGTCAACAGGATCTACTTTGTCAGCAGACACATAAATATCGCCCGCCAGTTCACTTAGCTTTCTTCCGGATAAAGATATGCGAGCATTGAACTGTCCCTGCGAAAAACCCGGTAATGCAATTTCCCCTATCCCTTCATGCAACGCGCTAGAGTTTTGCCATACCAAGTCTTTAAGCAGTAAGCGATGTGTTTTACCACTGGCAAAGGTAATGTTAAGGCGACTGCTTTGCACAGCAAAGTGCCCCACATCTCCCAAAAACAGACTTTCAAGCAGTGCTTGCTGCTCAAATTCATTTTGCTCTTGGGTATTACTGAGCTTGCGAAGGTCAATATCAGCTTCAAAACCTTCCAACACAAAGTAATTAGATGCGATTTGCATCTGCCGCACAGACTCAAACACATTCAGCTGTAATGAAGTTTTCGCAATATTAATTGAAATAGGCGAATTCTGGTTATCTTTAAAAGAGAGTGATTCCAGCACTAAAGCTGGGCCATTGCCCTCCCAGCTTGCACTGATTTGACCTATACTGATGTCAACATTGAGCTGCTTTTGGATAAGCGCTTCGATGTTACTTTTATAATCATTTGCATAGGGCAAGGCATACTTTAACGCAGACACCAGCACCGCAAGTGTCACTAAAGTGATCGCAAAAATTTGCCATGCTTTGCGCAGGCAGAAAAAACAAACGGCCTTAGCCTGCATGTACCACTACCTTTTACATCATTACTACATCAAACTGTTCTTGGCTGTATAAGCTCTCAGTTTGAATACTGACCTGTTTACCTATAAATAGTTCAAGCTCAGCCAAGTTATGGTACTCATCATTAATCAAAGCCTCACTCACCGCAGGAGAGGCATACACCATGAACTTATCAGCGTCATACGCTCGATTAACACGGACTATTTCACGTAAAATTTCATAGCATACGGTTTCAACTGTCTTTAACGATCCTCGCCCAGAGCAAGATGGACATACATCACAAAGAATGTGCTCCAAGCTTTCACGCGTGCGTTTTCGCGTCATCTCAACAAGCCCTAGCGCAGAAAGTCCATTAATATTGGCTTTTGCTCGGTCTTTGGACAACGCAGTTTCTAAAGAGTGCAATACGCGGCGTTTATGCTCATCCGATACCATGTCGATGAAGTCGATAATAATGATACCACCAAGGTTTCTGAGCCTGAGTTGCCTTGCGATAGCAGAAGTCGCTTCAACATTGGTATTAAAAATGGTTTCTTCTAAGTTACGGTGGCCAACAAACGCTCCAGTGTTGACATCAACCGTTGTCATCGCCTCAGTTTGATCTATGATCAAGTAGCCGCCTGACTTTAATTCTACCTTGCGATGTAGTGCTTTTTGTATTTCAGATTCGACATCAAATAAGTCAAAAATGGGGCGCTCACCAGGATAGTATTCCAGTGCGCTTGCCAGCTGTGGAACAAACTCTTCGGTAAATAATTTTAACTCTTGATAGGTCAACTTTGAGTCAACACGGATGCGCTCCATGTCCTCACCGACATAATCACGCAATGTTCTAAATGCCAAAGTCAGATCTTCGTGCAAGATCCTTGCTTTACTGGTTTTGCGGCGGCGCGTCACTATCTTCTGCCATAACTTTTTCAGAAATTCCGCATCGTGTTTTAGTTCTGCTTCTGAAGCACCTTCGGCAGCGGTGCGAACAATAAAACCGCCATTTTCATCATTATATTGAGCAACGATTTCTTTTAGTCTATCCCGCTCTTGCTCTGTTTCAATACGCTGACTCACACCGACATGTGTCGCATCTGGCATAAATACTAAATAACGAGACGGAATGGTGATATCTGTGGTTAGCCTAGCGCCTTTAGTACCCAGCGGATCTTTCACCACTTGCACCATGATAAATTGCCCTTGCTTTACCAGTTCGCGAATATCTTGTACTTTTTTAACTGGTGAGTCTGCAACTCCTTCTTCGATAGAAGCACTGTTGACAATATCAGAAGCATGTAAAAACGCAGCTTTCTCCAAACCAATATCAACAAACGCAGCTTGCATACCGGGCAACACTCGGCTCACTTTTCCAAGATAGATATTGCCAACTATTCCCAAGTTGCCGATGCGCTCAACCTGTACCTCTTGCAGCACACCATTTTCTATTAAGGCTACACGACTTTCACTGGGGGTGACGTTAATTAGTAGTTCGCTACTCATAATTATTTAAAAACCGTTGTATTAATTCATCCGTCTCATATAAAGGTAAGCCCACAACTGCAAAATAGCTACCTTGGATCTCAGTAACAAAGCGCCCGCCTAGCCCCTGGATCCCATAACCACCCGCTTTATCTTGCGGCTCTTTGGTCTGCCAATATGCTTCAATTTCAGTGTCATCTAATTCCTTAAAGGTCACATCCGTTGTCACTACCTGACTCAATACTTTATTAGGATCAGCAAGTGCGATTGCGGTCATTACCTGATGAGTATTGCCTGATAGGCGTCGCATCATGCTGATAAAATCAGCTTTATCACGAGGTTTTCCAAGTGCCTCGCCATCAATCACCACAACAGTATCACTGCCCAATACAGGTCTGTCGGTATAACCTTTTGCGACGCCCGACTGCGCTTTTAAACGCGCGAGCCGCTCAACCATTTGTATGGCGGTTTCACCAGCCAATGGGCTTTCGTCAGCATCAATACTAAACTGCTCAAAGGCATAACCTAGTTGCGATAACAATTCACTGCGTCTTGGAGAAGCCGAAGCGAGATATAAATTGGTTGGCATTATCGGATCCTAAACTGTCTACGGTATTTTCTCAGTAGCGGGAATATCCACAACCAGCACACCATGCCTGTAACTGCAGGCCACAAATAATGCGGGTTAAAGTAGATATCAAGCAAGAAATGATTAAGCCAGAATTGTAACAAATGATAGAGAGCCAAAAACAATCCAATTAATACTGCCTGCTGCCAAATAGAGAAGTTACGAATTTTTTGGAAATTACTGGCTGTGATGTAAATGCAAATTGAGTAAGTTAGTGAGTTTACTCCAAGTGGTGCCCCCATAGCCAAATCAATGATTAATCCGGTTACCCAAGCCCAACCAATATTAACACGGTGAGGTACAGCCAAAGACCAATACATTAGCACTAGTAAAACCCAATCAGGGCGAAATGGCTCTAGGGAAAAAGGTAGTGGCATCAAGGCCATGATCAGAGCTACAAATACGCTGAGCGCAATTAATAAACCACTATTTTTACTCATTATTAATTGCCTCTTGCCTGCGCTTACCTAGCACCACTAACAATCGGATCCGATCAAGTTGTGCCACAGGCTCAGCCTGCACTTGTGCAAATGGCAGCCCTTCATCACGGTCAATTTCAGTCACAACTGCGACGGGGTAACCCTCTGGAAATGTCCCACCTAAACCTGATGTCACTAATATATCCCCAATTCGAATATCCATACTATGGGGGACATGCGCGAGGCGTACACTGTTTATTTTACCGGTTCCCTCTACTACTGTTCTTACGTCATTTCTTAAGATCCTAACCGGTGTTGCATGGGTAGTATCTGTCATCAGCAAGACACGCGATGTTGTAGTACCAACTTGGGTAAGTTGCCCGACTATACCCATTTCATCGATCACAGCCTGGCCTTCACTAATGCCATCAATAGTGCCGCGATTGATTACGACCTGGTGACTGTATGGATTTGAATGTACAGACAACACCTGAGAAATAAGCCTTTGGTTGCCTTCTCTAGCAGAAGCTCGCAGTAAGGCACGTAGTTCCTGGTTTTCCTTTTGCAGAAACTGTAATTGTTGCAGTTGCTCACTTTGTAACAGTTGTTTTTCTCTGAGTAACTGATTTTCTTGTTGTAATTTATCTCGCGTATTTAGGCTTTTTAACCCAAAACTAAATGCTTCATATGGAATATTGGCAACGTACAATAAAGGACTCACGAGCGTATTCAAACTCGTTCTTACCATCGTGCCGCCAGCTGTGTAGCGATCACCAATGATCAGAATAATACTAAGCACAACTGCGACAGTAAGTCGCAGTTGTAATGGGATGGTTCGGCCAAAGAGTAAATTCATCAGTCGTAGCTAAAAACATCACCACCGTGCATATCAATCATTTCTAGCGCTTTGCCTCCCCCTCTGGCGACACAAGTCAATGGATCATCAGCAACGACAACTGGTATCCCGGTCTCTTCCATTAGCAAGCGATCGAGATCTTTTAGCAAGGCACCACCGCCTGTGAGCACCATACCATGAGCAGAAATATCAGATGCCAACTCTGGTGGGGACTGCTCAAGAGCAACCATAACCGCACTGACAATCCCCATTAATGGCTCTTGTAACGCCTCTAGGATCTCATGCGAGTTTAGGGTAAAGGAACGCGGCACACCTTCAGCAAGGTTACGGCCACGAACCTCGATTTCAATCGGCGTTTCACTCTTAAAGGCAGAGCCAATTTCATGTTTAATATGCTCGGCCGTTGCTTCACCAATTAAACTTCCGAAGTTGCGACGCACATAGTTGATAATAGCTTCATCAAACTTATCACCACCGATACGTACTGATGAAGAATAAACGACACCATTTAGCGAGATAATCGCCACTTCTGTAGTACCGCCACCAATGTCGACAACCATTGAACCTGTGGCTTCAGATACCGGTAAACCAGCACCAATTGCCGCGGCCATCGGCTCCTCAATCAAGTATACTTCGCGCGCGCCTGCTCCCATTGCTGACTCACGGATAGCACGCTTTTCAACCTGAGTTGCACCACACGGTACACAAATAAGTACGCGTGGGCTAGGACGCATAAAGTTATTATTATGTACTTGCTTAATAAAATGCTGCAGCATCTTTTCTGTCACATAAAAGTCAGCGATTACACCATCTTTCATTGGACGAATGGCTTTTATATTACCCGGTGTTCGACCCAGCATTTGCTTTGCAGCAGTACCAACAGATGCGACACTTTTTGGTCCACCGGCACGCTCCTGTCGAATAGCAACGACTGACGGTTCATTCAGTACTATGCCTTCTTCTTTTACATAGATAAGTGTATTAGCTGTCCCTAAGTCGATAGAGAGATCGTTAGAAAATAATCCGCGTAATTTTTTAAACATGAGGCTGGGTGACCTTTCAGAATTCTGTCAAACAAAGCAGCGTTAATCGCTGCTCTTAATTTACTACTTAACGCTCTCGAACAAGTCGAAAGCCTATATAATTCGCTCTAAAATCTGGTGCTAAAGCTAAGCGAGTTGATACTCTTGCCAAGCTCGGAGCAAAATTCCACGCACCACCACGTACAGTAACATCCTGTTGAGATGCACGCTTCTGCGTCCACTCCCATACATTTCCAACTGTGTCATACAGACCGTAACTATTTGGTGAAAACTGACTGACTGGAGCTGGGCTTTTATTTGACCACTCACTTCCGCACCAGCCACAATTTGCTAAATTTCTACCAATTTCATTTCCCCAAGGGTACTCTGAAGTTGTACCTGCGCGAGCAGCATATTCCCACTCGACTTCATTGGGTAATCGATATTGTTGTCCTTTTTCACCAGATAACCAATTAGCGTACGCTTTAGCGTCATCGTAAGCAACGCAGACAACGGGAAAATTATCTGATTGCTCATAGCCTGGGTTTTGCCAGTTAAATTCAAGTTCCCAAACAGGTTCACCGTTTTTATAAAATGCGCACCCTTTACCCTGCTCAGCTAACGTTTTATAACCCGTGCTTTGTGCAAAACGCCGAAAGGCGGCAACCGTGACTTCAGTACTTTGCATTGCATATGAGTGGCTTAGCACTTTTTCCACAATTGGACGCTCATTTGGCAAGCCATTACCCGTTAAGTCTCCCATCTTGAAAGTGCCAGCTGGAATAATCGCGAGTTCATTTTCAGTAGGTGACTGAGCAATAGACTGAACCGGTGAAGTATTAGTTCCTGTTTTTTTACTGACTAACTGAGTAACTGACTGGCGCTTTTTGACTAACTTTGCATTGATAGTTTGTGCTGCTTGTAGATGAATTCGCGCTTTGTAAGGTTCGTAACCGATTTTTCTGATTTCAACATCATAGAAGCCCGTTGGGATAGCAACCGTCGTTTTGGTCGCACCATAGCTCACTCCGTTGATGAATACTTCGTCATCGTAAACATTAGACCGTAATGTCAGCTCGACTGTTTTATCAGCCGTTTGTGACTTTTTTACAAGGGGGGTCTCCACGATGGGTTGTTTAGCAATAGTAGCCACATCCACCGGCGTACTTTGTTTATCTGTAAAAGTCAGTTGGTCGTCGCTGTATATTGCCGTGTAATTTGATTGGTAATTGACGGCCAGTGGAGTGCCATATTCAACACAATAACGGTTATCTAAGCTTAACAAGTTACATAAACGACTGCTGTTTACATCGCCACGCATCGTCACACTTAAATTCACGCTGTAATTGCCTTGACCACTAAACCCGCTATTTACAACATGACTACTAACTACGTGTACCTGCGCTCCGGCCATATTGCGTTTTGGCTCAACCACTCTGCTTTCTGTCAAGTTAGCAAAGATTTGGTCAATAAAGCGTTTTGTTGCTTTTTGCAAACCCATCTGTTGACCACGCTGTTCACAAGCAGCCAAAGTTTCTGTGCGTTTACAATTAATCGTATGCTCTATCTCTAATGTACCTTCGCGAGTAAATTCGTTGCGAAGCCTTTCAACTCGTGCAGTGCCGAGTTGATCCTTGAGGTTTTCAAGTGTATTCACCAAAGTATGTTTGGTGATGCGAACCTGCTCAATATCTTTTCGTTGAGATGCAATTGCCGCTATTTGCATCGCAATATCTTCTTTGTTTTGCTTGTGATCCGCTACCGCTTGTTGATAACGAGACTGCGCTACGGAAATATCAATAGAGGGATCGTCAATCAACCTTCTATACAGCTCATTCATCGCATCCAATGCTTGGTTTTTCTCTTTGTCTAACTCTCCAGACCGTTTGCGCAGTAATTCAAGCTGAGATTGTAGACGTGTTTCTTCTGCTAAGTGCTTTTCCAACACAACCGAGTATTTATCTAATTCAGTTTGCTTAGTAGACAGCTCAGATTCAATGGCTGTGACCGTCGCAGTGTCTTGCGCCATAGCGCTTGAAGCAACAGTACTCATGGCCAGAATAGAGGCCGAGACAATAAAAGTTAAAGGAGCAATTCGCATATGTTCCATTCCCAACAGCGGCAGTTGTTTGGTCTTGTTATTTCTTATAGTTAGGGCTCTATGCTATGTACTTACAAAGTAAAACACAAGCTTTGCACAATTAATATCTGAGTTTACAACTATTAACCAGCGTCTTGCCAGTTTTTAGATGAGATTTTGTCGATTTTTCTCTCTCATTACGCTGCGTTACACATTTAACATGACAATCTTCGCATCACTTCAAAAAGTCGTAATAAACACTGGAGTGAAATGTTGATGCTGTTTACCATAACACAGTGTCTGTTCATACCAACCTCGTCATGTTAGCAATCAAAGATATTAAAGAATCGCCAATTCAAATCATCAATCATCCGATACTGGAAAAATATGGTCTTACATTGCAAGTGAAACGTGATGACCTGATCCATCCAGTAATTCAAGGAAACAAATGGCGGAAGTTGAAATATAACTTACTTCATCTACAAAAATCCGGACTTGAAGAGCTGGTCACCTTTGGCGGTGCTTTTTCTAATCATTTATACGCTACGAGTATGGCATGTAAACTATTTGGAATAGCAGGCCACCTGATTGTCAGAGGTCCAGAACTGGACTATCACAACCCTACACTAAAAATGGCGATCGCATGTGGGCTAACCCTACACCCCGTCAGTCGCATAGAGTATAGACAAAGGTCGAGTCCTGATTATTTACTGCGGTTGCAAGCCAAGTTTGAAAATGCCTTTATTATACCTGAAGGAGGAAGCAACCACTTTGCTTTACAAGGTATTCAAGAGCTTGCCACTTCACTACCACAGAGTGACTATATAATGACAGCTGTCGGTAGCGGAGGTACACTCGCAGGCCTGATAGCTGCATCGAAAAGTTCCCAAGTACTTGGTGTTACCGTGTTAAAAGGCGCGCAATACTTAGAGCAAGAAATAAAAGCGCTACTACCCAACGATTGCTTTAATACTTGGGGACTTCTACATGACTTTCATCATGGAGGGTATGCCAAAACCACACCGGAATTACTCTCATTTTGCGCTCACATGAAGGAAAAGTACGCACTCCCCTTGGAACCTATTTATACAGGCAAACTATTTTTCGCTATATTCTCTTTGGCACAGCAGGGTTATTTTGATAGCGGCAGTGTGATCACCGCTATCCACACAGGTGGATTACAAGGACTTGATGGGATGCGTTACATGCAGCAAGGCCACCGTTAATCCTTGCGACACGGTGGTGTAAGTACATAATCAATATGTTGTGAGGGTATTTATACCAATTTGACTTAATACTTACTCAATTTGAAGGAGTAAATCTGACGCTAATCGCGTTAAAAGTTTCTTATTTAGAACAACAAAATAGCAAAATTTTTGCCTTACCTACAGGACGTACGTATCTCGGCGTGAGCAGGACGCGGAAGCGGTGTTATCGACAAGATTTTCTCGCCTCAAAATAGACCTCTTAATTAAGAGAATTTGGTATTATTGCTACCGCCACATCGGGTTAGTGAATATCCGCAAGCTGTTCCAGAGGCGCTGAAAAATAATGTCCTTGTGCGCCTTTAACGCCTAAGCTTTTAATACAACTTAACTCGCTTTGTGTTTCGATGCCCACAGCGTATACAGGGATCCCTAACCCTCTAGCTTGTGTAACAATTTGCCTTACGGTTCGTTTCCGATAAGCCGATTTCTCAATTTCATGCACCAATTCATAACTCAACTTAATCGCTTTGACCTGTTTGATAAGTGGGGTAGAAGCCAAAGATACCGTTTGTGTTACATTGTCCAAGTAAAGCTCACAACCTAAGCCTTTGAGCCGTCTAAACGCTTGAAGCAATCTTTCTCCATGTAAATGCACATCTTCAATACTAAGCTCAAAACCGATTGCAGAGCCACCATGGGCAGCGACTATTTGCTGCTCTAACCAATCAATAAAAGTTTGATCTAGCCAGCTATTGATATGCAAATTTATACTGACCTTACCAAAGCTCTTTTCTTGTTGATAAACCGAAAGTACTTGCTTAACAATAGCCCTATCAAGAAATTGAAATTGCTCTGGTGTGTATAGATGCTGCATCACTTGTTTTGCAGAAATGCGTCCCATTTCCTTATGAGAGACCCTTAACAAGGCTTCGCTCACAATGACATCTTCCACCAAAAAATCGAACAGCGGCTGAAAAAACAATGAAAATTGTCCTGTTTTAAGATGAGTAAGCAGCATTTCACCATCTTCATTTAATCTTCTTGCGAGTAACTCTGTCAGGTGAACTAAGTGGGTATGTTGCCACACTTGATTTTGCGCAATCGCAAGTGCAGACTTTGCACTCTGATAAACTTGCGTTTGTTGCTTATTCTCTTGATAAAGACACGCACCAAGCTTTACTTTGCTACGCGATAGGTCACCACGAAACGCTAACATGACTTTAAAAACGATTTCATGCATCTGCTTCGCCAATTCCATGCCTTTACTGGTATCAACCTGCTTTACGGTAACCGCTAATGCACCCGATGGTAAGTATTTTACCGCCACCGTACCAAACTCACTGAGCCCCTTAACCAATGCAAGCTGAAAGTGTAGCTGTAGATCAACCTCTTTTGGTGAATGACACTGCCAATGTACTAATGCAAACAACGCATAACCTTCTTCAGATTTTATTGGTAACAATGTGCGCTCATCGTTATCTTCTTTGGGCTCAGGCTTACCGTATAAGAACCACCAGCGATGAACGAAAAGAACAAGACCAAAAAAAAGCAAATTGAAAAAAATAAGTAAGTGACCATGACTGACCCAGACAGGTTCATGATAGAGCACAACCGACCTTTCGTTAACCACAAACCGGTGAGCTTCGTGCTTTGCCAGAGGTAAAGTGCTGAAACCATGATTTGCCGCAATGCTCTCAGCATCCTGTTCCACTTTACTGGCTGTTAATTGAGTTATTTCAGCAGCAGCCGCTTCGCCTTGGCTGTGAATTTGCATGTGCAGCAAGTGTTGAATTAGAAAATTTAAGCATAACAACACAACCAAGCTGACCGCGATTAACTTGTTCCTGTATTGACTACTACATCCATCTAACAGCTGACTTGGCATAAGGCTTGATTTGGTTTGAAAGATAACTGAAGTGTTGTTCAAAATTGCACAAAACTCAAGCAAGGTTGAAGGTTATACCAATTTTCTTAATTAAGTGGTCTATTGTGAGGCGAGAAAATCTTGTCGATAACCAGGCAAAAACTTTGCTATTTAGTTGTTCTAAGTGAGAAATTTTTAACGTTGTTAGCGTCAGATTTACTCCTTCAAATTGAGCAAGTATTAAGTCAAATTGGTATTAAATTACCTCTATAAACTAAGCACCTGAGAACAAGTCAGAAAAGTGGTCGCGTTCAATATCAATTTATACGGAAAGGTTCCTATGAGGAAATCAATTACAACAACCCCAGCACGAGGCTGGGGTTAGAAAAAATTACACTATTTCACATGTTCTTTAGAACGGAATATCATCATCAAAATCGATTGGTGGCTCCATAGGGTTTGAGCTACCGCCTGACTGTGACTGGTTTTGATTCTGTTGCGGTGCAAACCCACCTTGCGATTGACCACCAAAGCCAGAAGATTGTTGTGTATTCTGCTGCGATTGCTGAGGTGCAAAGCCACCTTGTTGCTGGTTTGACTGCTGCTGTGGCTGCGCATACTGTTGTTGTGGCGCTTGATTATAGCTTTGTTGGCCATAGTTATTTTGCTGTTGCTGACCACCTTGGTATTGACCGCCGCCTTGGCCTTGCTGCTCACCACGGCCACCCAACATCTGCATTTGACCACCCATGTCTACAACAATTTCTGTTGTATACTTTTCTTGGCCGCTTTGATCTGTCCACTTACGAGTCTGCAAACGCCCTTCGATGTATACTTGTGAGCCTTTTCTCAGGTACTCACCAGCCACTTCTGCTAGCTTGCCAAATAGTACAACTCTGTGCCACTCAGTGCGCTCTTGTAGTTGACCGGTATTTTTATCCTTCCAGCTGTCTGTTGTCGCGATGCTGATGTTAGCCACACCATTACCATTTGGCATATAGCGAACTTCAGGATCTTGGCCCAGATTACCTACCAAAATTACTTTATTAACACCACGTGCCATGGCATTGTCTCCTCACATTATGACAAGCCTAGCAGTTGCTTGGCTTGCTTCAAATCAAAAACTTTATCGTCTACTTTCAAGTAACTACGATTCTCGTCACTCACGACTGTCGCTTCAAGCACACCTGGCAATAGAACTAGCTGTTCTGCTAACTTCGATGCTTGCTGTTCACTACCTACAGCAGCAACTAGACTAATCGTTTTGCTTTTTGGTGGCACTTGCATGCCCCAAGCGATAACGAACCATATTACCCCAATAATAGCCGTTGCGGCAAATATCGTATCGATCGCAAAATTTTGTGCCAACACTCCACCAAGTGCACCACCAATAAAGGCTCCCATAAATTGTCCAGAGGAGAATATCCCCATCGCAGAGCCCTTTTGATTTGCAGGAGCAATACGGGAAACCAGCGCAGGCATCGTTGCTTCAAGAAAATTGAATGCAATAAAATATATTAGCATCGCACCTGCAATAACCCATAAGGAATCAACGTAACAATATAAAATAACTGAGCTTACTACTAACATTGCTATCGACAGTAAAAAGGTTTGCTTCTCTTTTTGTTTACGGATAGCCACTATCATCATCGGAGCCATTAATAAAAAGGCTAACAAGAAAACTGGGATATAAAGTTGCCAATGTTTGTCAGCTGCTAATCCATCTCGAATTAACTGACCAGGTAAAGCAACAAAAATAGTCGTTAGGGTTAGATGTAGAAGAAGCACACCAAGATCAAGCCTCAGCAGCTGTGAGTGTTGCAACAGACGTCGAATATCTGAAAAACTGGCGACCGTATCGCCTTTTGGTGCTTTATTAACGGCGTTAGGTACCATAAAAATAATAATGGCAATGCCGACAAACGCCAGTAGTGTCGTTAACCAGAAGATCCCGGCAATACCAAATGAAGCAGCAACCATAGGTCCTAAGAGCATAGCAAAAGCAAAACTCATACCTATGCACATACCAATAACAGCCATTACTTTAGGACGCTGCTCATCACGACTCAGGTCGGCAGCTAAGGCAAGTAGCGCGCTTGCAATTGCCCCCATTCCCTGTAAAGCACGACCAAGTGTGACCCAATAAATACTATCTGCTAACGCAGCAATAATAGAACCTAATGCAAATACCAGTAAGCCTGCAATGATAATAGGTTTACGACCAAACTTGTCAGATAACCACCCCATGGGAATTTGCAACAATGCTTGAGTTAAACCATACGCACCAATAGCTAACCCTATCCATAACGGTGACACATCTTGTAGGGATTGACCGTAAATAGCCAATACCGGCATCAACATGAACAAGCCAAGCATACGAAAAGCAAATACACCAGCAAGAGAAATAGCGGCTCGCTTTTCTATCGGATTTAAAGAGTCAGTAGACATAAGGCGGAATTCGTCCCTAGCAAAAATCACGCGCAAGTTTAACAAACTCTAGTGCTAACTTACACTAATTAGCAGAATAAAGTGTGTGATAGAAAAGCACGGTTAGACCTCAGTTTACGCTATATTTTTCAGTTATCTGATTTAATTTACCACTGCGCTTTAAGCGCTCAAATGCCTGTGTTAAGCGCTGTAATCGCTCAATCGAAGTGCGCTTTTTGCTGAAAGCAAAATAAACTGGATCTTCGTTGATAATCAGAGAGTTTATTGTAAACATCTCAAAATCTGGGTTGTTTTGACTCTGGTATAGAATATTGAATTTCTCTTCCAAAAAACCAGCAATACGCCCCTTTTTCAGCAAATTAAGTTTTACTTGATTATCTGGAACAAAGATGAATTGTGTTTCATTGTCTTTACGTTGTTTGAGCCGCTGAGTAAATGCCTCACCGTAATAGGCGTTACGTTGAATGGCAATTGGCTTTGAGAGGTGGAACAACGACTCTAATGAATCTAATTGATATGGCGCATGTGCATTCATTGCAAATACAATCGTTTCCATTCTTTGAGGACCAATAAAATAGGCATACTGTTCACGCAAAGGTGTTTTGGTAACACTTAAAATAAGATCTATTTCTCCTTCTTCTAGCAGCTTTAATGCCCGCCCCCAAGGAATACTCACAAAACGATAACGGCAACCCACTTCATCCAGTAAAGCCTTAGCAAAATCCACATCCATTCCATGCCACACTAAATCCTCATCCAATTTTGATTGTGCCGCATAATTTTCAAACCTTACCACCAGCTCACAAGCCATAATACCCTGACAAAACAGCGCGAATAAAAGTAATAGTCGATACAAAGTACTGATCTCTGACTGATCGGTTTAATAAGTTTAGTTCGTTTAGCACAGATAACTTAATTTTATATTCGGGATGCGGTAATCTGTTCACTTCACATCATGTTATGACTGGTTCATATTTCATTTTGATGAATTAGTATCGCTCACTCACTACAGCACACGAGAAGACACAAGGGTCGTATGGATAAAATAGAAGTCAGGGGTGCCCGCACCCACAATTTAAAAGACATTTCTCTCACCATCCCTAGAGACAAGTTAATAGTGATCACAGGTCTCTCAGGTTCAGGTAAGTCGTCGTTAGCATTCGATACTTTATACGCGGAAGGTCAGCGACGCTACGTTGAGTCATTATCGGCATACGCGAGACAGTTTTTATCATTAATGGAAAAACCCGACGTCGATCATATCGAGGGGTTATCTCCAGCCATCTCTATTGAACAAAAATCGACCTCTCATAACCCACGCTCAACGGTCGGCACAATTACCGAGATATACGATTATCTTAGGTTGCTATTTGCTCGTGTAGGAGAGCCGAGATGCCCAACTCACAATTTGCCTTTAGCCGCGCAAACTATCAGCCAAATGGTAGACACTGTTTTAGCATTGCCACAAGACAGTAAATTAATGCTGTTGGCACCGGTGGTGAAAAATCGTAAAGGTGAGCATGTCAAGCTACTAGAGGAACTTGCCAGTCAAGGTTTTATACGGGCGCGTATTGATGGTGAAGTCTGCGATTTATCAGATCCACCAACACTTGAACTTCAGAAAAAGCACACTATCGAAGTTGTAGTCGATCGCTTTAAAGTCAAGCCTGGACTTGAACAACGCCTAGCAGAATCCTTTGAAACGGCACTGGAGCTAGCTGATGGCATCGCACAAGTTGCCTATATGGATGACAACCAAGCGGAAGAATTGGTCTTTTCAGCTAATTTTGCTTGTCCAAGCTGTGGCTACGCGATGACCGAGTTAGAGCCTCGACTCTTTTCTTTCAACAACCCAGCCGGAGCTTGTCAAAGCTGTGATGGCTTAGGAGTAAAGCAATACTTTGATCCAAAACGAGTCGTCCAAAATCCGGAGCTCAGTTTCGCTGGCGGGGCAATCAAGGGATGGGATAAGCGCAGCTTTTATTATTTCCAAATGCTAAGCTCTGTTGCAGAACAATACGGTTTTGATCTTGAAACTCCATTTAAAGAGTTACCTAGTAAATTCCAAAAAGTCGTATTGGAAGGATCAGGAAAAACCAAAATCGCTTTTAAATATCGCAACGATAGAGGCGATTTGATCACGCGTAATCACGAGTTTGAAGGTGTACTGAACAATATGAACCGCCGTTATCGAGAAACGGAGTCTAGTTCTGTGCGTGAAGAGCTTGCAAAATATCAAACCAGTCAAGCCTGCCCTAGCTGTGATGGTTCGCGACTGCGAGAAGAGGCGCGTCATGTATTTATCGGTGCGACCAACTTACCCGCTATCACCACTATGAGTATTGGTGAAGCAAGTCAGTTTTTTACTGAGCTGGCGCTTAGTGGGCAAAAAGCCCAAATCGCAGACAAAGTATTGAAAGAAATTCGCGATCGACTGTCATTTTTGATCAATGTTGGCTTGAACTATTTATCACTAGAGCGCAGTGCAGACACTTTATCCGGCGGAGAAGCTCAGCGCATCCGTCTTGCTAGCCAAATTGGAGCTGGTCTTGTTGGCGTAATGTACGTGTTAGATGAACCTTCCATTGGGCTACATCAACGCGACAATGACCGTCTGCTCAAAACGCTGACTCATCTAAGAGATCTTGGTAATACTGTTATCGTTGTTGAACATGACGAAGATGCTATCCGCGCAGCCGACCATATCATTGATATTGGGCCAGGTGCAGGTGTTCATGGTGGCTATGTTGTCGCTGAGGGTAATCGCGATGACATAATGCAGAGTAAAGACTCACTCACGGGGCAATATCTCAGTGGTGAAAAACGCATAGAAGTACCAGCGCAACGACACCTCAGCGATGACAAATGGTTAGAGTTGAAAGGTGCAACTGGCAATAACCTTAAGAATGTTGACTTGAGCGTTCCAGTTGGTTTAATGACCTGTATTACGGGAGTGTCAGGTTCAGGTAAATCCACTTTAATCAATGACACCCTATTTAAGCTTGCTCACCAAGAATTGAATGGCGCAACGACCCAAGAAGCGGCTCCCTACGAGTCAATCCAGGGTCTTGAGCATTTTGATAAAGTCATCGATATTGATCAAAGCCCTATAGGCCGTACCCCAAGGTCTAACCCTGCAACTTATACCGGTATTTTTACCGCCATCCGTGAACTATTTGCAGCGACCCAAGAAGCGCGTTCACGTGGCTACAAAGTAGGTCGCTTCAGTTTCAATGTCAAAGGTGGTCGTTGTGAAGCTTGCCAAGGCGATGGTGTCATTAAAGTAGAAATGCACTTTTTGCCGGATGTTTATGTACCTTGTGATGTATGTGCAGGCAAACGTTATAACCGTGAAACACTTGAGGTGCTTTATAAAGGTAAAAACATCCACGAAGTACTAGAGATGACTGTTGAAGATGCCAGAGCATTTTTTGATAAAATCCCAGCAATTAACCGCAAACTGCAAACGTTAATGGATGTTGGCCTTTCTTACATTCGTTTAGGGCAAGCCGCAACAACTTTGTCTGGAGGCGAAGCACAGCGGGTTAAGCTTGCGCGGGAGTTATCAAAGCGAGATACAGGTAAAACACTCTACATTCTCGACGAGCCGACAACTGGGTTGCATTTTCATGACATACAACAACTACTTGCCGTGCTCCACCGTCTGCGTGACCATGGCAATACCGTACTTGTAATCGAGCATAACCTGGATGTCATCAAAACCGCGGATTGGATTGTAGATTTAGGTCCTGAAGGAGGAGCTGGAGGCGGACAAATATTGGTATCCGGAACGCCTGAGACAGTGGCAAACTTTGCTGGTTCTCATACCGGAAAGTACCTAAAACCTTTATTGTCATAATTTCTAAAAATCTCTATTATTGGTGCATAATAATTATAAACTTGCTTATTATGCACCAACTTCTTGCACCCAAAAATTTTACCGCCTACTTAGCTAAATTACGCTTTGGTTTTCAGCAATTTTGGCAAAGCCTAACACTCGCTCAGCGATACTACTTAATTAGTTTCCTTATTTTCCTCTTCAGTGTTACGCAACCCGAAGATCATATCTTTACCGCATGTTTGATTTTAATCACCACAGTTATTGCGTTGTGTTACGAATTTTGGCCCCGCATCATCACATTTTGGGAAAGCATTCCTGGTAAAACATTAATTCTGTTGTTTTACGCCTTAATCGCCAATTTTGTTCTGGTTCAGGCAGACGGCAGGATAAATGATTTAACTGGAGTCAGTACCGATAACTTTCCTTATACCCATAACCTCAGTGTTTTACTGTCATTACCAACATGGTTTTTTATTACTAGCACTTTCTTGTTGATACTGACGCAGCTTTTAATGACCCTCTATGTGGTGCTGCTATTCTTACTAAAGCCACTTCGTATCAAGCCATTTTGGCATGAAACCCACTATCGATTCCCTGCGACTACCGCAATCATTCGGCTTATCATGTGTTTTGTTCTACTTGCTTTTTTGGTGCTAGGTATAACAAAGTCAGGAGCTTCAAACACCATTGGAGAGCTTTCATCTGATTTTAAAATCGATGAAAATGGCATTACCTTTGAGGCGCGAGGAACTGTACCAGAAGCAGCCGAGTCTCTCACGACGGATATAAAAGCAGCGTCAACTGAGCTGAATGAGCTTCAAACAACGCCACCAGAAACACAAACTAGTGAGTCAACGTCGCTCTCAGTTTCTATTAACAATGGTTCAGAAACAGATAAGTCAGATGCTAGTCAAAACTATGATGAGGTGCTCAACCAAATTCTCGCCTATTTTATCTTTCGTTTTGAATCCGACGGTAGTTCGCGTTGCGAACATACCGAAGGGAGTAACATAGTCGAGCTAAACGATTATGAAATATTGGAGATCATGCCAAACAGCACAGCTAAATATGGTTATACATATACTGTTAAGCCCTGCATCTCCGCAGCCATAGGTCACCAATTTAAAGGGCTTAAACCATAAAGTGAGCTAACGACTCTCGCTCTTGTTGACTAAGTGATTTTGAAGACTTTGCAGCAAAGTCATATCGAACCATAGTTGTTCTACCTTCAGCGCAGCACTCTTGGTGCTGCCAAGCTTGCTGTAATATCACAAAGGAGCTATTGCCAACACGCTCAATCACGGTCTTTATCTCCACCTCTTGACCATAAAATAGCTCGCCTTTAAAGGTTACTTCTATCTTCGCTACGATTAACTTCCATGCTTTGGGATTTAAATCAGGTGTAAATATTTTGAAAATAGGTGTGCGCGCAGCTTCAAACCATACGGGTAGTACGGTATTGTTAATATGTCCAAGCACGTCGGTGTCACAAAAACGCGGCATAAGTTTTTCAGACAACATGATAACTCCAATAAAAACTAGGGAAAAACATGAGTGATTTTATTCGCGTTTATGATAACGCACTCAGTTCAGACTTTTGTGATGAATTTATTCAGACCTTTGATCGCAGCCCACACTTACAGCAAGGAACCACATCTGGTGGTGTGGATTTGAACAAAAAGGTGAGTCAAGATCTCTATTTAAATTCTTATCCTGACTATGCCAAACAGTTACAGTACATTCAACAGGTTACAGCAAAGCACTTATTTGAATACCTTGAAGAACACTTTTTTATGATCATTGGTGCGTTCGGGCTTAAAGTGTACCATCCAAAAACCGGGGAACCTGTCGATGTAACTGTGGATAACTTTGAAGAAGTCGGCAAGCCACAACTCCCCGTGCTCACTCAGCAGCTGTTTCGTTTAGGTGCAATTCAAGCACAACGATATCAAATAAATAAAGGCGGCTACCCTTATTGGCACAGCGAAGTTTATCCTCAACACGACCATAATGAGGCTTTACACAGAGTACTATTATTTATGTTTTACCTTAATGATGTAGAGGAAGGTGGTGAGACTGAATTTTATTATCAGCAACGTAAAATTGCACCAGTAAAGGGTTCAATGGTTATCGCTCCTGGGTACTTTACTCATACTCACAGAGGCAACATTCCCATTTCCAACGACAAATACATATTAACCTCTTGGGTCTTGTTCAATAGGGCAGAGCAACTTTACGGCACACCTAAATAAGCTGAACCTGGCAGAATAAATAAAATGCGATGAGCAAAATCAGATGTACGAAAACATTATGTACTAACACTCATTTTGCTCGTATAAACTCAGCCCACTCCTTCAGCATTGGCATAAAATCTTCGTAACCGCAAATGGCCATCATACCTGATTCATCTAACGCTAACGCATCTTCTTGATACTGCATCACGTCCTCACTTTCATGAAACAACGCGTGACTTTCAAACAAGGCTTCTTGTGGGGTAAAAGTCGCGCGAATTTCTTTACCTGTGAGAATAAGCTCTTCCTTTTGAAAAGAGAGCGCTTCTAATTGAGAAATTAATGCTCTTACACTGTTATGATCAAGTTCTTCAGACAACCATCGGCCGATTAAAGCATGTTCATCATTAAAGCGAGCACGAAAGCCTGAAAGTGGATCACGAATAAATTGGTATTCCATTGTTACTATTTGATAAAAAATACACCTTTGCATTATACCCCAGTAGTACCCGCTAAGCATTCATTGATAGAATTGCACCTAGCTTAATTATATTTGGTTTGCGCATGTCACCTTTTGAGATTTTATTTCCCCTTATTTTTATTGTGTTATCTGGGTATGTCAGCGCCAAAGTTGGCTTTATTCCCATTAAACAACTTGATGGCTTGCGTACCTTCATTTTTAACTTGTGTATTCCTGTTCTGCTATTTAGCAGTATGATACAAGCCGATTTAAGTAATTTAGCGGCCGGCTCCTTACTACTGTCATTTTACTTACCTGTGGCGCTGACTTACCTCGCGCTATATTTACTACTTTTTAGGGGGCGTAAATTTCCTAAGGCCGATTGTGCAACAAAGGCTTTGGGAGGAACCTACTCAAATACGGTGTTAGTGGGACTTCCAGTTATTTTGATGGCGCTCGGTAAGCAAGCTGGTGCAATGGTTTTTATGATCATTACTTTTCACAGTCTGATGCTGTTTTTTATGACTTTTTCTCTGGCCGCTAAAAATCAAGCTCTTATAGGGATCGTTAAACCTTTATTACTCAACCCGATAGTTATCAGTATTACTTCTGGATTAGTACTAAACATAGCTGGTGTCGAACCACCAAGCTTGTTGATGGAAAGTTTAAGCTGGCTGGCTAAACCCGCCATTCCAGGTGCTTTATTTATTCTCGGCGCGAGTTTACTGCAATATGGGATAAAAGGACATCTGAAGGGGGCGCTATGGTTAAGTAGTGTAAAACTGGTTCTGTTACCCGCATGCGTTTACTTGTTTGCAATTTATCTAGAACTACCGACGCAACAGGTGCAAGTCATCACATTAATGAGCGCCTCTCCACTGGGTGTAAATGCTTATCTTGTTGCGCGTCAGCTAGACAGTCAAGCGGCGACGCTTGCCGCCACCGTAGTGCTGTCTACTATGCTAAGCGTTGTCACGCTTTCAGGTTGGCTATTCCTACTGGTCTAGCCATCAATACCGAGGGGGCGTATATTTTGCTGCATCAATAATAGCCCAAATATGGAATATTCCAGCAACAATGGCTGGGATGAGAAGAAACCATAACGCATAGCCACCGAATACAATGATAGCGAAAATCAGGGCAGATAAAATTCGCCCTTGAACCAACTGGCCAAGGCCAGGGAAAAATATGTTACAAAGCGCAGCGATGACATTACCACCAGAACCTTGTCCAGACATAGTTACCTCTCTTAGTTACTTTAAGTCTTTATTTTGATGTATCAGGTTTCGTGCCAAACTTAACCTTTTGATTTTATTTAAAATAAAGCAAACCAACCATTTTCTATTTACTAAAAGTTCGCCTAAACCACTAACTTTTAGCTTAAAGTTTAGCTATATTGTGCTTCGCAGCTCAATCTTTATGATTTGCAAAGAACAATAATGAAAACAGGATGTCCTATGCTGAGCAAGTTTACCACCCCACTCACTAAATTAGTCGATAAGTACCTTCCAGATCCATTTGTTATTGTACTTTTGCTCACTTTTTCGGTGATGCTACTGGCCTTTGCGTTTACACCTAGCACTCCTATATTCATCATAGAAGCATGGGGCAATGGTTTTTGGAAGCTACTTACTTTTGCCATGCAAATGTTACTGGTTCTGTTATGTGGCCATATGCTCGCAATCACCCCCCCTGTGGCTAAGCTGTTAGATAAGTTAGCTCGAATAGCCCAGACCCCGTCTCAAGCTATTATGTTAACGACGCTCGTCGCTATGAGTGCTAGCTGGCTTAACTGGGGGTTTGGCCTTGTGGTCGGTGCTTTATTTGCTAAGGCCATCGCAAAGCACGTAAGAGTAGACTATCGCCTCTTAGTGGCTAGCGCATACTCAGGTTTTATTGTATGGCATGCGGGGTTAGCAGGCTCAATCCCGCTAACCATCGCGACACCTGGGCACTTTAGTGAGCAGAGCATAGGTGTTATTGCCACCACCGAAACTATCTTTTCACCATTTAACCTATTGATGACATTGTGTATCTTTATTGTTTTGCCGCTTTTAAATAAGTTCATGCTACCAAAAGATAACGAAGCCATTATCATAGATAAAGCAAAGCTACACGATGACTCCCCGCAAATTAGTCATCACGATACCCCAGCATCTCAATTAGAAAATGCTGCATGGATAGGAATATTGAGCGGAATGCTAGGTATTTTTTATTTGGCCTACACTTTCATTTTCAACGGAGGGACACTCACCCTCAATACCGTTATCGCTCTCTTTTTGTTCTTAGCCATGATGCTACACAAAACCCCAGCTAATATCTTAGCCAGCCTGCAACAAGCAATCCAAGGTGGTGCAGGGATTGTCATTCAGTTTCCGTTTTATGCTGGGATCATGGCGATTATGATCGATACTGGTCTTGCACAACAAATATCACAAGGCTTCGTATCTATAAGTAGTCAATGGACACTGCCTGTTTGGAGTTTTTTAAGTGCTGGTCTGGTTAATATCTTTGTGCCTTCTGGTGGTGGTCAATGGGCTGTACAAGCTCCAATCATTATTCCTGCGGCTGAAGCGCTAAATGCAGACATATCCAGAGTCGCAATGGCTGTCGCTTGGGGAGACGCTTGGACTAACCTTATCCAGCCTTTTTGGGCACTGCCTGTACTTGCCATTGCGGGGCTCAAAGCCAAAGATATTATGGGTTTTTGTTTAGTACAGTTATTGGTAACAGGCACAATCATCACTGCGCTCTTATTGCTACCATTGTAATAAGGCGCTTTACGCGCCTTATTAGTTATTTTAGCTGGATAAAATCTTCATCGGCAAACTCAGAATTGGATTGTCAGAATCAGCAAAGTGCATCATTACAGCAACATGCCCACATACCACCAACACGTACATTAGGGCACTGACCACCTGACCATATCTATCTAATGGTATTAAGTGACTGTGGTGACGCCCTCGCCATTCCAGCAAGATTTCAAAACTCCCAACCAAAATAAAGATAACGAGCAATATCAATCCAAATGTATAGCTGATCCAAAGGCCCAGCATCACACCAGCCATACATGCTAATAGTCCCACCCAAGAGCGCATCGAAAAACTAATGCTCTTAAGTACATGGCCACCGTCCAGTGGCAAAATGGGTAATAAGTTAAATAAGTTGAGCAATGCGCTCAATACCGCGACGCCTGCGAATATTTCCATTTCTGTCGCGTAATAGAGCACGACACCTAAAATTGAGGTAATTAATCCAAAAGCAGGCCCCATCAAAGAGATCACTACATCTTGCCAACGTGTCACTATTTTATCATCGCTCACCGCAAGACCGCCGACAAATGGAATTAGATAAATCCCTTTTGTCTTGATACCAAAATAGCGCATCGCTCTAACATGACCATATTCGTGCACAACCAAACAGGCTACGAGCATAAGTGCAAATTGCCATGAAAATAGCCAAGCATAACCAGCCACAGACGCTCCAGCTAGAGCAGCTTTAACCACTTTTGCACTTTTAAATAGCTTAAGCCCCAGAGCAGCTAAACCAAAAAGGCTGCGTTTTTCTTTGGGTGTCTCGGTGCTTACCTCTACCCACTGAGTATCGGAGTCGTTAACAATAATACCCAAAAGCCCTTGTGGAAGTTGCTCTGTACGTACAGCTAAGGCTTGACCTTCAACTGACGCACTGACGTAACCTCCATGCTCCTCAAAAGCAATCGCTTGCTGCTCAACAAATATTTGTACAACCTGCTGTTGATTAAAAAATATAGATACAGCCTTCTCGGCTAGCGATAATTCGACTCTATTCATATCCAAACCCAAAAATCGTTTGCAGTATTATCACTAAAACTAGGCATTGCACAATGTCTTTACCGTTACTAGGTTAGAAAAATCAATGCAAAATTCGATAATGGGATTAAAAGTTGAGTAAAAGTCATGTCGTTAAGAATGCGCGAATTTAAGCACTTTGGAATATTTGTACTAAGCTTTAAGAAGGTTCGGTATACGAAGGAATTGTTAATGTCATTAGCAAAAAATCGGATAATGGTAGTAGATGATTCTCCAGCAATACTCGTTGTGATGCAGGCCATTATGACAGAGTTAGGTATTGAGCATGTCACCACCTGTTCAAGCGCGATCAATGCCCTTGAAAAAGTTCGGCAAACTCCTCACCAGTTTGATGCCGTTTTCACCGATCTCAATATGCCTGAGATGGATGGCATGGAGTTTATACACAAGCTCGGAGAACTGAAGTTTTCTGGTGGTATTATTATTATTTCTGAAATGAATGAAAAGATAATTGACCTAGCAACAAACCTAGCCCGCCAATCAAATGCACACCTCATCGGTAATATAACCAAGCCAATACAGCTAATCGATGTCGAACGCATGCTGAAAAAAATGTCAACCTATACAACCGTTAAACGCAATAGCATTGAAAAAGTTACAGAGAGTCAATTACTTCATGCAATCAGCCATAATGAAATAACGCCGTATTATCAGCCTAAAGTGAATAGGGGCGATAAGAAAATTAAGAGTGTTGAAGTGCTGGCGCGCATAGTGTCAAAAAGTGCAACCAAAGTCATATTACCGGATCACTTCATCGGGGTAGCAGAAGACACTGACTTAATTAATATCATCACCTTTCAATTATTTGAAAAAGCAACCAATGAGTTTAAAGCCATCAAGTCAGAGCTAAATTACCCAATCAAACTGGCATTCAATTTATCACCAGTTCAGCTCAATGATCTAAGCTGCCCAGATAAACTTGCATTAATATTGGAAATCAACCGCCTAAAACCGAGTGATATTATTTTAGAGATCACCGAAAACCAGCCAATGAATCAGTCAATTCAATTGGAAACAATGAATCGATTACGGATCCGTGGTTTTGACATTTCATTGGACGATTTTGGTACGGGCTTTACCAATATCCAGCAGTTAAAGTCTTTACCCTTTACTGAGATAAAAATCGATCGCTCTTTGATCACCCATGTCGAGTCAGATAGATTTTCGCAAGTTCTCATCGACAGCCTTATAGACATAGCGCAGAATCAACAGCTTGATATAGTTGCCGAAGGTATTGAGCGCATTGAAGAGCTACAATACCTTGATCGTTATAAACATAGCCTGTTGATGCAAGGCTTTTTAATCAGCAAGCCAAAACCATTAGATGAACTCATAAGCTGGATTCATTCTTGGCAGCGTATGATTAATTCGAACCCTTAACCTCAGGCTGTTCGGGCTGCTCTGCGATTTTTTCCGCTTCCAGATGCTCAAGCGCTTCAGTCTCATCAATATCCTCAATCAGGTTATCATGATTGTCTACACGCTCTCGCCACTTTTGTTTTGCAGCCGCCTGCATATTGGTCGTTTGTTCCCTTTCATCGACAATGTCCATCCCCATTAGGGATTCGAGTAAGTCCTCTAGGGTGACAATACCTTGTACATCTCCGTATTCATCAACCACTAATGCAATATGTAAGCGCTTCGAGAGCAGCGCCTTAAATAACTCAGGAGCTGCTAGAGTTTCAGGTACAGTGTATAGCGGACGAGAAAGCTTACCAATTTTATATTCTTCCCCTAAACGGTGATAGGCAAGCATGATGTCATTCTTATGAACAAAACCGATAATATCATCGGTGTTTTTATCAAATACCAAGACTCGAGAAAATGCAACCGAACCATGCTCTGATAAGTATCCATGCACCGTCATATCTTTGTGGACTTTGAACAACACTGTTCTTGGGGTCATAATACTTTCAAGTCGTGCATGGCGAAAACGTAGCAGGCTTCGGATAGTCTCGGTCTCATCTTGGTGTAAAGCACCTGCTTCAGAACCAATTTCAGCCATCGCTTCTATTTCTTGACGAATATAATGCGCTTCATCTTCTTTTCGGCCTATTACTTTGGTTAACTGATCAGACATCCATACAAACGGTTTAAGCACCCGCACTAACCATACCAGCATACTGGACACTACAGGCGTTAAAGCACGCCAATAAGTCGCCCCTAAAGTTTTTGGAATAATTTCGGATAGTACTAAGACGAGCAATGTCATGATTGCAGATGCAATACCAACAGCTGCATCTGAAAATACCACAGCAGCTTGCGCCCCAACCCCAGCTGCACCAGCAGTATGGGCAACGGTATTAAGTGTTAGGATCGCAGAAAGTGGCTGATCTATATTATCTTTGAGCGTTTGTACACGATCGGCTAACCCACCATTGTCTTGTCTAAGTATCCCGATATGGCTTGGCGTAATACTTAGCAATACGGCTTCCATCACCGAGCAAATAAACGAAATAGCTATCGCCAAAAACATATAGGTTAAAAGTAGGGTCAAGTATGTACTCCTCTTAATTTAAAACATAAGTATGGGGGCGCGGTATGCTCGATCAAACAATTAAATGAGAGCTCGCCAGCTTTATTGACGCCAAATCTTAAATTTAGGACGTCTATCGCAGCAATACAACCGAGTTAAAATACTATGATATAGTTTTATCATCTAATTACCTACATTAGGCGCAAATAAATGAAATTACATACAGCCGTTACTCTACTATTTACGGCAGTTTCAACACAACTATCCGCAAGCCCATTAGATGAATCGAAAATACAATTTTTGGGGCCGATTGCAATCAACTCGACAATTAAGCCTGCTGACACCGCACACCGCGATGCGATTATCGACAATTTATTGCCTACTCTACAAAAAAATACAAACCAAATAATGCTCTTTAATCAGCAGAGCAAGTGGCAGCCATTAAATAAAATATCAAAGTTAACGATACCTGGTTTACAAGCGCTAAAGTTTAACTTCACGACTGAGCGCTTTGTATCTGGCAAACTAAAGCTCGAGGGTATTGAGAAAGCCAAGGTCTTTTTAAATGGTGAAGCCGTGAGTGGCATTAGCGAAATCCAACTGGATGTTGCCAAAGGAGATCATCAAGTCCTTGTGGTTGCTGAGCAGGTGAACGATTGGAACAAGGTAGACATTAGTTTTGAAGGTAAAGCTGACCATGACTCCATTACTCTAACCGACAAGCAGACTAAAGCACTTTCAGCTAAGCAGCTTTTCGATGCACCTACTGTAAGCGCAATTTCATTATCTCCAAATGGAGAATATTACATCACAACGATGCGTCGTTATAACGATGAAAAAGGTAACTCTGCGATTACAGAAACCACTTTATATAATGAAGATGGTGAGGCCTTATATCACTTTGATGGTATGAATGCTGCTAATTTTGCTTGGCGTGACGACAGTGAAAAGCTTACCTACTTATCTGATAATAAAGCGTATATCTTTGACTTAAAGACAACTAAAAGGACTCAGGTTGCCAGCCAACTAAATGGCGCAAATAGCATAACCTTCTTCGACGAAAATACACTCATTTTTGAATGGACCAACAGTGGCAAAGAAGAAGGCAAGTTGACCAAGCACTATCAAGGTCTAGAAGACCGCTGGTCATATGCTCGTACTCAATCACAAATATTCTTACTAGATATTACTAGCGGTCTGCTTAACCCTGTTACTGTCGGCACACAAAGCCATCAGCTAGCTGACTTTGATGCTAAAGCGAACACAATTCTCGCAACTCGTCATCAGCAAGATTATGCTCAGCCACCACATATGCTGACTGATCTGATAGAAATTGATTTATCAAACTATCAGCAAAAAGTGATTGGTCAATATCGAACGTTCAATAATGCACAATATACAAAAGAGGGGATCTATGTTACCGCAGGCCCCGATTTTGCAAACGGAGCGGGTCGAAACTTACCAGAAGGTATGCTAGCGAACAATTACGATGGTCAGCTCTATCTCATGGATCGAAGCGGGCAAAACGTTAAAGCATTGAGTAAAAACTTTGACCCTGCGATCAGTAACTTTACCGTACTGAATAATGGTGATGTTGTACTAAAAGCGACTGATGAAGACCGCCAGCAACTTTTCTTGTTTGACGAGAGCAAAAATAAATTCAAAAGAATAAACACAGGACTAGATGTCGTTGAAAAATATGCTGTATCAGATGAACGTCATGCTCAAGTATTATTTACTGGCACGACGGTCTCAACACCACAACAGCTGAAAACTATACACGTCTCAGATAACCGCTCAAAAACACTCTGGGACTCAAAAGGTATCGCTTATCAGGGTGCTGAAATAGCGAACCTAGAAGAGTTTAACTTCACAAACAAAGAAGGTGTGGAGATAAAAGGCCGTGTTTATTTGCCTCATGATTTAGATAAATCTAAAAAGTACCCTGCACTTGTATACTATTATGGTGGCACATCTCCTGTTACTAGAGGCTTCTCTGGACGCTACCCATTTAATTTATGGGCAGCCAAAGGCTATGTTGTCTACGTACTACAACCAACAGGTGCAACCGGGTTTGGGCAAAAATTCTCAGCCGAACACGTCAACGCCTGGGGTGAACATACTGCAAATGACATCATCATGGGAACTAAAGAGTTCGTAAAAGCTTATCCTTTTGTTGATGATAAACGCTTGGGTAACCTCGGCGCATCTTATGGTGGCTTTATGACAATGCTACTAACCACCAAAACCAATTTATTCTCAGCCTCTATCTCACACGCTGGTATTTCAAATATTACCTCTTACTGGGGACAAGGCTGGTGGGGCTATTTATATTCAGGCGAAGCATCAAAGGGAAGCTTCCCTTGGAATAATCCAACACTTTATTCACAGCATAGCCCTGTTTTTAATGCAAATAAGGTAACAACACCGTTATTACTTATCCATGGTGATGCAGATACAAATGTGCCACCGGGTGAAAGTCATAATATGTATACTGCGCTTAAAATACTCGGCCAAGATGTTGAGTTAGTGGAATACAAAGGAGCAGATCACCAAATATTCGCTCGCGATAAACGCTTCCACTGGTGGGATACCATGCTAGCGTATTTTGACAAACACCTTAAAAATGAGCCGCAGTGGTGGCAACACCTGTACGGTAAATAAATTTGTTTTACGGCGGTGCCTTTGGCACCGCTTTTTGATTATGTAAGCGGCAAATAGCACCATCATTATATATAATTTAATAATATAAGGGCTATCTCTCTTGATTGTTCAAGAAAGGCGGGGTAACGTGCCCAATATATAGAGTTGTAAGAATTCGTTTCGTCTACTTCCAAGCAGCGATTCCTCAGTGCTATATTAACGACAATTAAACAACAATTAACAGTGAAAACATGAGCATAAAGGTTTTATTAGTTGAAGATGATGAACTCTTAGCAAAGCGACTATGTAGCCACTTTGATGATACCGAATTTAGTATCACTGTAGATAATACTGGTGCAGCAGCGCTTGAGCTTATACAAAAACAGACACAAAACCCATTTGCTCTTGCTATTGTTGATGTCGTCTTGCCCGCAACGGACGGTCTTCAACTAGCAAAAGAAATTAATACACTGTCAGAGCTAGGCGTTATTATGCTTTCTAGCCGCGATTCTCAAGCAGACAGAATAGCAGGCCTTGCTCAAGGAGCTGACGATTACGTTTGTAAGCCTGTGGATGCGTTAGAACTAGAGCTGCGTATGCGCGCACTTTATAAACGGCTTGTAGGTAGTAAAGATGACGAATCCGAAGAATTCATTGAATATGCAGACTTCAAGCTACACCCCGATAACCGCACTCTGATTAATCAACACGGTACTGAATCGCGCCTAACTGAAGCTGAGCATAAAGTGCTTATCTGCCTGATCTCTAATGCAGGAAGAGCCACGTCTCGGGAGCGTATATCTGAAGATATAGGGCAACCAGATTGGAGCCCTAGCGACAGAACTGTTGATGTTCTAGTAGGTCGGCTACGTAAAAAGCTCGGGGACGAAAAAGAACAAAAGCGTATCGTCACTGTGCGTGGCAAAGGTTATATGCTCTCAACCTAATATCTGGTCAGTTGACCCAATAACCGCTCTAAAGCGCGATAACTTAGCGCCTCCTTTAGATGTACCAAACCAATATCAGTGACGCAGCTCAAATCTGCAATGGTTCTAGCGACTTTGATTATTCGGTGATAGGAGCGAGGTGATAACTGTAGCTTTTCAGCGGCCTTAGCTAAAAAAGCACGCTCCGCTTCAGCAAGGTAGCAAACTTTGTTTAGCTCTTTTACTCCTAACTGATCATTACACTTTCCCTGTCTTTGTAATGCAAGTTGGTAAGCTTTCTCGACTCTCTGCCTTATTGACGAACTTGGCTCACTATCACATTGATTTTGTAATTCTTCAGTTTTTAGTCGAGGTAATTCTATCTGTAAATCAATCCTATCTAGAAAGGGACCTGAAATCTTAGACAGATATCGTAACACTTGATCAGGAGAGCTTCTTTTGTCTGTATAACAACCGGTAGGACTTGGGTTCAATGCTGCGATGAGTTGAAAGTTCGCGGGGTAATCAACTTGCCGAGCAGCACGCGAAATCGTGACTGTTCCAGTTTCCATCGGTTCTCTCAACGAGTCTAACACTTTACGGTCAAACTCTGGAAGCTCGTCCAAGAACAGTACTCCATTATTAGATAATGAGATCTCTCCCGGTTTAGGGTTTGATGAACCTCCGACTAATGCAACTGCAGAGCAGGTATGATGGGGAGCTCTAAATGGACGCATTTTCCAGTTAGATTGGTTGATTGGTTTTCCTAAAATAGAATAAATTGACGCCGTTTCTAGTGCTTGCTGATCCGTCATTTTTGGCATTATGGTCGGTAGTCGTTGTGCTAGCATCGACTTTCCTGTACCGGGAGGCCCTAAAAAAAGGACGTTGTGACCACCCGCTGCTGCAATTTCTAGTACTCTTTTTGCCCCTTCTTGACCTTTGACTTCTGCCATATCTATTGCAGAATCAATATCTTGAGGTAACTGTTGCACGATATGATATTTCTGGTTAATTTCCAATGGTGATTGGCCGCTTAAATGCGACCAAGCCATTTTTAAATTATCTAGCGGCACACGAATGGCAGCAGAAGCTAAGCTCGCAACAACATCGTTAGCAAGAGGTAAGTAGCACGCTCTGCTTTTTGTTGCTGCTGCCATTACTGAAGGCAGAATTGCCGTTATCTCTCTCAATTCACCATTCAATGCAAGTTCCCCGTAGAACTCTTTACCGATTACAGATTGACTATCTAGCTGACCTGAAGCGACTAAAATTCCCACAGCTATCGCTAAGTCAAATCGTCCACCCTCTTTAGGTAAGTCAGCTGGCGCTAGATTCACAGTGATTCTTTGCTCAGGAAACAAAAAACCAGTATTTGCCATCGCACTTCGGACTCGCTCTTTTGCTTCCTTAACCGATGCCTCTGGCAAGCCCACTATATTGAAAGCAGGTAAACCATTGCTTAAGTGAACTTCAACAATGACCTCTGGTGCTGTGATCCCAACTTGTGCGCGTGTGAACACTTTTGCTAAAGACATCCATGTCTCCTAATAATTAGTTTGGATATTTAAAAACGTGCAAAACCAAATTGTATCTCATTGCAGCAAGACGTAAGAATAGTGTCGACGCCATAGATAAAAGCATCACATACTCTGTTGCTAAACCCAGTTTAATAGTTTGAGTATAGACTATCCCTCCAAAAATACAGGTAATAGCGTATAACTCACCTTTTAATAACAGTGGAATTTCTCTGGCCAATACATCGCGGATCACTCCGCCAAAGCAGCCCGTTAATACCCCCATAATGATTGCTGTCATATCAGGCATACCTATACTTAGCGCTTTTTGAACCCCCATTACAGCAAAAAATGCAAGTCCTATTGCATCGGCAATTTGCAGTAAGGTGCGCGGAATATTTTCGTGTCGGTTAAGCCAAAAGATGCTGATAAGAACCGCGCACAATATGGCGTATATATAACTAGTATCATGTAGCCAAAAAACGGGTTGGTCTAAAATTAAATCCCTGATAGTGCCACCGCCAATACCTGTTGCAGCAGCAAGAACAATCACTCCAAAGCCATCCATATGCTTGCTATGCGCAATTAGCGTTCCTGATATGGCAAAGACCATTACCCCTAAAAGATCAAACCAATGGTAGAGTTCTGTCATTTTGTATTAAGTAATGAGGAAAAAGAGAAATCATAGCTAAGATCCAAAGCAAAGGGTAGTCGAACAAGCTGCTTTGCTACTAGAAAGCTTCATTAATGGGTCCAATGTCATACAAATGAGCGATAAAGCAAAAAAACCGCTGCATCTCTGCAATGGATTTGACGTACATGGATATACTAATGTCGATTAGAACCATGGATGGATGCTGTTAATCAACCTTTAATGAGGCTCTTGCTTGCTACGAAGTAGGATGTTCTGCTTTCAGATAAACGCAATGAGAGCGAGGCTACGCTTCGTAGCTCTTAGGGGTACTTCTTTATTCTTTTTGTTTGGCAAGCACAACGGCTCGGCGGGTAAACCCCCTCCTACCAGTGCAGTATTTTGTTGATGTAGTGGTGGGAGCGAGTTTAGCTCGCGATGTTACAGAGTAGACTGTTTTA